>NZ_JAVVQU010000007.1:57794-76861 GCF_036655075.1 Niameybacter sp.
TTTTATATCTCTTTACTTTTTATATCTCTTTACTTTTTATATCTCTATTGCTTGATGTACCTTTATTTTATAATCTTTTCTTTACTTCGTCTACTCTAGACACCTCACACTCATGCACCTCATGCTTTACATGATATAAAGGTTCAACACACCCCTTATCCCAAAGGACATCTGTACCCATGTTATGAATATATAAAAAGTGTACAGCCAGGGTCTTCCTATGCTGTACACTTTCATCTTCTATTTATGTTGTGAAATGACTTCTATTTCTGAAAGCACCCAGTCAAAGTCCCCTTTAGTTACAATACTATCACAGTATTCACAGCGACCTGCCTGGTTAATTGATAAGTTAGCACCACAGTTTGGACAGGCTGTAGCCTCTACATGCGCATCGTTAGTCGGTACCCCTTGTTTTCTTACAAGCTTCCAAATGTATTGCATATGCACCGCTCTAAACTGATCACCTTTAAGGACCTGACCATTTTCATCATTGACTACATAGTCCACAAAGCGTGATTTAATCGCCACATCCAAATATTCATAATCCCCACTTGTATAATACTTTAAAATGTCTGTATTTAAAATTGTAATATCTTCTATGCGATTTGTACGTTTGGTTTGAATAAATTGATCGAGCTGCATTTTATGCGTATTAAAAAGGGCATCTGTTTCAAAAGGTCTCGCTTCTTCCCACTTTTTATTCATCCAAGCAAGTTGTAGGCGCATGAACATATTGTTTACTTTACTCACTAGCATTTGCTCACTAAAGTGAGGGTCTGCTTCCATGAGTTGATTAAGACTTCCCTTATGAGCTTGTGGCATAGCTTCATAACTTCTAAAGTCCCTAGCCCCTTCTCTCCCATAGGAAGTACTTTGGGTATTTCCTCTATTCCCCCCACGGTTCTGATTACTCCTATAGAAGAAGAAAAGGACCAGTACAATAGGAATAAGAATCCAAGGTTCCCTCATAATCCATCTCATAAGTAACATCATCGTATAAGGGTCAATGCTATAACTTGAGGCGCTACTACTTCCGCTACTACTTCCGCTACTCCCACTAGAGCCTGAACTATAGTCTACATTGTTCCCCACATCTGCAAAGCAAGGAGCAGTGAGCAGTACGCATCCCCCTACAAAGGCACCTAATTTAGCGACTTGCATTAATCTACTTTGGTGCCTAAGCATCCAATTTTTCATTTTTAATCCCCCAATATTATAGTTTAGTTCCACATTCGTTACAGAACTTGGCCCCTTCAACAGCTGGCACACCACATTCTGGACAAAATCTTTTCTTTGGAATAGCTACCTCTACCTTTGTGCCACACTCGTTACAGAACTTAGCTGTCTCACTTAAGATTTGTCCACAGTTGGTACATTTTACCCCAGTACTTATTGATGCTACTGGTATTTCCTCACTTTGTTGAGTAGGTTGCGTTGGGTTATAGGCTGCACTTGTATTTTGCATATTCTGCATGTTTTGCATATTTTGGTTAAAGGCTTGCCCCATTTGCATACCCATAGTTAAGCCCATACCACTTTGCATCATGCCATTTAAGCCTTTGTTCTCGGCTGACTTTTCCATAATATCCATTTGCCTAATAGATTGAATACGTGTAAGGCGGTCTGTATCTACACTCCCACGAATATTCATATCTGTAAGTTCTTGCAATGACTTTTGAAGTTCTTCTGGAAGTGAAATGTTGTTGACCGTAAACGTATTAAGTTGCAGCCCAAACATTCTAAAGGCTTCCCCCACGTCTTGAATCATCTGCTTACTGATTTCATTGTATTGAGAAGCAATGTGTGCTACTGTCACATTCAAACTTCCTATAGCATCACTAAAGTGATTGATAATGTAGTCCTTAAGTTGAGTATTAATGGCGTCTTTTGTATAAGTCTTATTCGTACTTGATACCATTTCAATAAATTGTTTCGGATCATTAATACTAAAGGTATAGGTTCCAAATGCACGTATTTGCACTTGTCCAAATTGAGGGTCAGGAATCCAAATTGGACCTGGTGTCCCCCATTTATTATTTAACATTTCTTTTGTACTTACAAAGAATACATCAGATTTAAAAGGTGACTTAAATCCATAGGCCCATCCCTTTAAATCCCCTAAGAAAGGTAAATTCTCTGTTTCTAACTTATAAGTTCCAGGCCCAAACACGTCTGCAATTTGGCCTTGGTCCACAAAGACAGCCATTTGTCCAGGTCTTACAACGAGTTGTGCGCCATATTGAATTTCCTGGTCTTCCATAGGATACATATACACTAATGTATCTTGACTATTATCTAGCCACTGAATAATATCCAAAAGTTGTTTTTTAAAGAAACCCATTTTTTTCACTCCCTCAACGATTAATACTTCTATGGTATCATATAGAAGTTTATTTTTCTATTGTCTATGTCTATACTTTTATTAAAATTAAATAGCCCAATTGCCCTCTTTAAGAATAGTTAAGTGTTCTCCTGATTCTGTTACACCTTCAATCGTTAAGTTTTTGCCACCTACCATAAAATCTACATGCGTTAATGAAGTATTTGCACCTGCTGCTTCTAGTTCCTCTTTACTCATCTTTGTTCCCCCCTCTAAAGTATCTGGGTAAGCACTTCCAATGGCAAAGTGACAAGAGGCATTTTCATCAAATAAAGTATTAAAGAAAATGATATCTGTATTAGATACTGGAGAGTCATCAGG
Source organism: Niameybacter sp. (assembly GCF_036655075.1). Lineage (NCBI taxonomy): Bacteria > Bacillati > Bacillota > Clostridia > Lachnospirales > Lachnospiraceae > Niameybacter > Niameybacter sp. The sequence goes on from NZ_JAVVQU010000007.1 coordinate 60,496, forward strand.
TACGATGGCCACTTCACCTAAGTAATGAGAGCCTTCATCCGTTTCAATAAGTCCTTTAAGTGTTTCGTAACCCTGATCAGCACTAAAGTCTACAATGCGTCCTTTTTCAAAATGGAGCACAAAGTTATCAACAAGGTTCCCTCCATAGCTTAAAGGTTTTGTAGAGGCCAGAGTTCCCTCTACACCGTATTTGTATGGCATAGTGAAGATTTCTTCTGTTGGCATATTGGCTACATAGTAAGTACCTACTTTATTCGCACTCCCACCACCTTGCCAAATATGTCCTTTGGGAAGCTCTACATACAAGTCTGTACCTGGTGCTCTATAATGAAGTTTGGTAAACTTTTTAGAGGTTAAGAACTTAGTCTTTTCTTCTAGCATCTTGGTATGTGCTTTCCAAGCTTCTACTGGACTTTCTTCATAAATACGTGTAGCAATAAAGATTTTATCCCAAAGTTTGTCTACAGCATCTTGGTCACTTGTAGCTTGTGGGAACACTTTATGTGCCCATTCTACAGTTGGGATAGAAGCCACGCACCATGCAATATCTCCATTTTGACTATAACGTCTAAAAGGTTCGAGTGCCATGCTGGCTGTCTTTTGCATTGTTGCAATACGGGTCGGATCTATCTCTTTTAACAAGTCTGGATTAGAGGCTGAGATACTAATAAAAGCGCAGTTCTTCTCTGCTAATCTACGTTTGCCCTCTGCTACCCATTCAGGATATTCTAAAAAGGCTGCATCTGGTGCATACATATAGTTCACTTTATTTAATTCTTCATCTACATAGTCTACATAGACCTTCTTAGCACCTACTGCGTAAGCACATTGAGTAAGCGCCCTTGCAAAGTAAGCGGTTTGAATAGGTGCTGTAATCATAAGATATTGGTCTTGTTGAATATTAACCCCTACTTCTACAATGAGTTTTGCATATTCTTCAATATTATTTTCTTTTGTTCTCATGCTTTTCATCCTCTCTTCTTATGAAACAAATTGATTAGTTGATGTTTGATAGCTATAGCCAATGACATCCATTCTTCCAAGTAACTCTTCCATATCCATATCATAGCTTTTACAAAGTTCTTCTAAGGAGTTATATTCATCGCGTAATTTCATATTCACAATACTAAGCATCATATATGGGTCTTTTCTGTTTAAACTTTCCATAACTTTTTCCCTCTCTTTTGTCAATTTAGGTCATTTTCTTATAATTAAAGCCATTATATCCCCTTCATTTTAGAGTGTCAACCAAACCTATACTTTATACACAGTATTGGGTTGTATCTGCATAATTATCTGATATAATACTACTATCACTATAGACAGTTGGCAGAGTAGATGTAAGTGCGTTAAGTGCTAGTTGGACGGGAAGTTGCCACTAGACGAAAAGCTTTTGCTTGCGGTACTTACGTCGCATTCCGCTGCCAAGTCAGCGCTTTCTAAATTCATTGGAGGTGCTTTAAATATGCAAAACAAAACAACTAAACTAGTGCTTCTTGCACTCCTCGTTGCACTCAATATCGTCTTAGTACGATTTGGTGCCATCTATCTCGGACCATCCCTTCGTATTACTTTTGGATTTATTCCAATTGTCATTATGGGGATTTTATTTGGACCTGTATCTGCTGCCGTTGGGGCAGGTGTTGCCGACTTTATTGGTGCCATCCTCTTTCCTGCGGGAGGTGCTTATTTCCCTGGTTTTACACTAAGCAGTATCGTTACAGGCTACATCTATGGAAAGATGTTATATGGTCATAAGCTGTCTATTACAAGAATTGTCGTGAGCAACTTACTCGTTATTCTCATCGTTCAGCTGTTTATGAATTCCATATGGGTATCTATGCTTTATGATAAAGCATTTATTGTCCTTATTAGTACTAAAATCGTGAAGTCTCTGGCTATGCTTCCTATAGAAAGTGTAATGATTTTACTTACTTATAAGTACATTTCACCTGCATTTCTTAAATATGCTGAGCGTTAAAAATATATACAAATAAATAAATCATAAACATATGCTTAGTCAATTGTTTATAGTGAACTAAAGGGGATGCTGCTAGTAATGCAACATCCCCTTTCATGTCATATAAGTTAGGCTTTAAGTGAAAGTGATTTAAGCGTTTTAGACTTTGTATAGTGCATAAGAGGCAGTTTAATCGTGAATCTAGTCCCTTTATTTTCTTCACTTTCTACTTCTACCTTACCTTCATGTAGCGTCACAAGCTTTTTCACCATAGTTAAACCAATGCCACTTCCTTCGTATTTTTCGCGGCTCTTATCTCCCCGGTACATCCTTTCAAAGATGTAGGGCATATCCTCTGTAGTCACGCCAATTCCTGTATCCTCAATGGACATGCATACCATCTTACCCTCTATATGGGTCGTCACTACAATACTCCCTGACTCTGTAAATTTAAATGCATTGGAAAAAAGATTCATTAAAATTTGCTTTAAGGCATTGTAATCTGCAAAAATGGTGACACGGTCTGTTTCTTTCAGATCAATTTTAAAATGAATTTGTCTTTCACGCGCTACTATTTTAAAGACATTGTACACTTCTTTAATACAACTATTCATATAGAGCTCTTGCCTATGCAAATCCGTTGTACAATCCTCAACATTTTTAAGCTTATCTAGATTATTCAACATACTTCCAAAACGGACAACCTCTTGATAAAGCACTTGCATTTGGTCTTCATCAATTGGATAAATCCCATCGATCATAGCCTCTAAGTTACTTTGTAAAATATGCAAAGGCGTACGAATCTCATGAGATAAATCTGAAATCAGCTTACGTCTTAAGGAATCTTGCTCATCTAACTTTTGAGCTAAGTAGTTCATACTATGCCGTAGATTTTCAATTTCTTTAATTTCACTTTTTTTGGTATATCGGGTGCGGTATTTGCCTTCTGCCAAGTCCACAGATGTCCTAGCTATTGCATAAATGGGCTTTGTAAATACCCCTGTAATATAAGCACCAATAGATGCAAAGCAGAGTAGGGCAATCAACCCACTCCATATAATGCTTCGATTGATGCAGCTTTGGAAGACGATATCTGAGGTGGATAAAATACTTGAAGGAAAATAGCCAATACGGGCATACCCTACTAAACCATAACTTTTAGCATGGATGGGAATGTCTTGAAAAGTATACACCTTTTCTTTATCCGGCAAGAATCTTGCCAAATAAGATGGACTTTGAAGCCCTTCTACTTCTTCCGCCAACTGCTCTTTTGTCTTTCCCCAAATAAGTGTCTTATCTGTATCTAGTATAGATAAAGAAAATTTACCACTTTGAGTCGTAATCAAAAACTCTTCTTCTATAGTATTTTCCCAACTTCCTTCTTGTTCATAAATTTCTTGAAGTTGCCTGACAATAATCTCACTGGTTTTTTCAATATTATCCTTAATATAAACTTTAAATTCTCTATCAATTGTAATATTTACAAAAAAAGCTGTTAAGAGGATCGTAAAAGTCCCTACACAAAGTAACAGCGCAAACAGTTGCTTACGCATAGAAATCATACAAGCATCCCCTCAAATTTATACCCTATACCTGTAACGGTTTTTATATATTTTGGATTTTTAGTGTCTTCTTCTACTTTTTTACGTAAATTTTTAATGTGCACATCAATTGTACGGTCAAATCCATCAAAATCAATGCCCATGACAGCTTCTATAAGTTGCTCACGCGTAAAGACACGCCCAGGTGCTGCAGCTAGTTCATACAACAAATCAAACTCATTCGGTGTCAGCCCTATAATCTCATTATTTACTTTCACCATGCGCTCTTGTAAGTAGATTTTAAGATGCCCTTTATCAAAGACCAACGTATCTTTATTTTCTTCTCTTTCTTTGCGTACTTCTAGGGCTTTCACACGAGCTACAAGCTCCCGCGGACTTACAGGCTTCACCAAATACTCATCGGCACCTATTTGGAAACCTTCTACTTTGTTATCTAGTGTGCCTTTAGCCGTAATCATAAAGATATAAGCATTGGATACACTACGCATTTCCTTACAGATTTCCTCACCTTGTATATCTGGTAGCATTAAATCTAAAAGCACCACATCTATTTTATGTTTATAAAATAAATTTAGTCCTTCTTTGCCTGTATAAGCACAAAAAACTTTATAATTTTCTTTTTCTAAGTACTTTGTCATAATATCTGCTACACGTACTTCATCTTCTATAATTAAAATATTCATAGGGCGGCCTCCTAATAATTCTCTCTTTTAATATGTATTATACCCACTTTATGTGAAGAAAGATTGAAAGGCTTAATTACAGTTATATTACATTATTTTTATATCTTTTATAAATAATTGCCAAAATGACTATTATCATTTAAAATAGTATCAAAGAGTTTATCTCTATATGGATTTGTTTTTTACAGAGAGGGGTATATCACATATGGAATTCAATTTTAATAGCAAAGAACATTTAATTACCTTCATTCAATCCGAAATTATTACAACAGCTGAAGCAACGGAATTGCTTAACTGCTCTAGACAATATTTAGATGAACTCGTCAGTAAGGGTAAAATTACTCCTGTAAAAACGATTAATCGCGTACGATTATATTGGCGAGATGATATCTCTTCCTTACATAAATCAAAATGTTAAAAAGGGTTGCTAGTCTATCGGCTAGCAACCCTTTCATACTTTAAGACATGAAAAAAGGAAAAGACAACGGGTCTTTTCCTTTGAGAGAAGGTATTCTATTTTAGGGGTAGCAAATAATACTTTATTTGCTGTAACATCTGGGGGAAGTTACAAGATTATTATATCAACATCGCGCAATAAAGTGTGCCCTAACATTTAGTTATTATCTTGATATTTTTGGTGATTTTGCTATTTAAATTTATTTTTCTCGTCAATTTGTTTAAAGATAACGCTTCTCATCCCCTCGTCTCTTATAACATATGCTTATCCTTAATGACGATTTTAAAACTATAGTTTAAAAACTGTCATTATGAATGTTTTTTGTTTCTTATGTGTACCATATCTAGGCATTTTTTAAATGAATATTTTCTAGCCCATTGGCTAACATGAGTTTAATACGGTTTTCTTGGTTCACTTTTGCACTAGAGGGGTCATAATCTATGGCAACAATGTTTGACTCTGGATAAGTCTCTTTCAACTTACGCATCATTCCTTTACCCACAATATGGTTAGGCAAACACCCAAAAGGTTGGGCACAAATCACATTCTCTACACCACTTTCAATAAGCTCTAGCATTTCAGCTGTAAGTAACCACCCTTCTCCCATCTTAATACCTATTCCCATAAAGCTACTAGCCATCTCCTTCACCTTTTCAAAGTCTGTAGGTGGGCGGAAAGGACTATACCTTTCTATGCAGTGAATCATTTTCTTTTGCATATGGTGCAAAAACTTATAACCTATTTGTGTCGCTATTATGCTAAACCCTTTATGTCCGTATAAGTCATGATCTATTTTTTTGTTAGAAAAGCTATACATCATAAAATCGCTAAGACCTGCCATAACTACTTCTGCATCTTCTTGTATCAAGAAGTCTTCTAGATGATTATTCCCCATAGGCGCATATTTCACATAGATCTCACCCACAATCCCTACCTTTACACGCTGAACCATCTTTTTAGGGATTGCATCAAACTCCTTCAGAATTTGACGGGCTACTTGGGTTGTTTTTAAAAACTTAGGCGTACCAGATAGCTCTGCTAATTCATTTACCCAACGATCTATTACAGCTTGGGTCGTCCCTTTTACCGTTTCATAAGGTTTGCACTGATTGCTTATCCACATAATCAAATCGCCATACCACATAGCTAGCACACATTTTCCTACGAGAACGGGCGTTAGCTTAAAGCCTGGATGTCTTTCTAGTCTACTCATGTTGACCGAGATGACTGGCACATCTTCATAGCCACTCTTTTTAAGCGCCTTACGCAGGAGATGAATGTAGTTAGAAGCCCTACATCCACCTCCTGTTTGTGTAATCATAAGTGCCGTCTTATGTGGATCATATTTGCCACTTTTAAGTGCTGCCATCAGTTGTCCAATCACTAAAATAGCTGGGTAACACAAATCGTTGTGTACATTTTTTAAACCTTCATGAATCATAGCCCCAGTATCTCCTTCATAAAACTCTAGGTGGTACCCGTAGCTTGCTAATACTTTTTTAATCATCCCAAAATGAATAGGTAACATAGTAGGTGCAATAATGGTATAGTCCTTTTTCATAGCCTTTGTAAAAAGTTTAGGCATGTGTAGTCCCCTCCTGTTTAGGCTCTGCAAGAGATTTGGCAAACATACTTCGTATCCTAATCTTAGCAGCACCTAGATTACTCGTTTCATCAATCTTAAGCTGTGTATACAACCTATCTTTTGTAGCTAGAATTTGAGCTACTTCATCGGAGGTAATAGCATCTGTCCCACATCCAAAGGAAACTAACTGAATCACATCCATATCTGCTTGCTTAAGCGATTCATAGGTGGCACTATATAGCCTTGCTTGATAGGTCCACTGATTAAGCACTTCGACCTGTGGCTTATACGTTGTGCTATAAAGAGCATCCTCGCTTAAAACTACAGCACCTAGATTGTTAAGTAAGCTATCTATCCCATGGTTGATTTCAGGGTCAATATGATAAGGTCTTCCAAGCAGTGCTACAATACGCTTGTGATGTGTTCTTGCATAATCTATAGCTCTTTTGCCCTCTGCCAATACAGCCTCTTTATACATAGCTTGTGCCACATAGGCCTGGTCTACTGCTCCCTTTAGTTCTTTATAAGAAATATCTGAGAAATACTTTTCAAGTGTCTTATACAAGGTTTTTGCCAAAACTTTAGGATAGTTCAAATCTACATAAGGATTGATTAGCGCAGTAGTCTTAAGACCTTCTACATTGGCCACTAGCACCTCGGGATAATAAGCTACAATTGGGCAGTTAAAGCAGTTGTCAGAAATACCTTCATTGAGGTTATAACTCATACAAGGATAAAAAATGGCATCTACCTTTTGTGAAAATAAACTTTCAATATGTCCATGGGCTAACTTGGCTGGATAGCATATCGTATCCGAAGGAATAGAATATTCTCCCATACGATACAGCTTTTTATTAGATGGCGTAGAGAGTACTACATTAAATCCTAAAACCTCAAAAAACTTACTCCAAAAAGGTAGTAGTTCATAAAAGTTTAAAACAAGTGGTAGTCCTATTGTTTCTTTACGCGTGCCATGTGTCACATTCATCTGACGTAGCTTCTCATATTTAAATGCATATAAGTTAGGTAGCTTCTCTTGTATCGTCCCCATTGGGCGCTCACATCTGTTACCTGATATGTATTTTTCTTTATCATTAAAGTAGTTAATAATTAAATTGCAATGATTGGTACATAGCTTACAACGTGTCATCTTGGACATATGCCTAAAGTGAATAAGTTTTTCATAACTCAGTAAGCTACTGCATACTGCTCTATTTTCTTTTGCATACAAGGCTACCCCAAAAGCACCCATAAGTCCCGCAATGTTTGGTCGTATTGTTTCCTTTTCAAGCTCTATTTCTAAACTTCTTAAAATCCCATCGTTGAGCAGCGTCCCACCTTGCACCACAATGTGGTCCCCTAATTCTTCCACATTATTCGTTCGAATGACTTTATAAAGCGCATTTTTTACTACACTTATAGCAAGCCCCGCTGAGACATCCTCTATAGTTGCTCCCTCCTTTTGCGCTTCTTTAACCGAGGAGTTCATAAACACAGTACATCGTGACCCTAGGTCCACAGGATTCTTGGCAAACAAAGCCATCTGTGCAAAAGTTTTAACATCATATCCTAATTGCAGCGCAAAGGTTTCAATAAATGAACCACATCCGGAAGAACACGCCTCATTTAGCATAATACTTTGAATACGTCCACTTGATACCTTAAAACACTTAATATCCTGTCCCCCAATATCGAGGATAAAGGTTACCTCCGGGTCAAAATAGTGGGCTGCCGTAAAATGGGCCATTGTCTCTACAATACCAAAATCTAACTTAAAGGCATTTTTAATCAGTTCCTCTCCATATCCTGTGACACCACTTGCTACAATTTGTATACGTTCACCACAAGCTTCGTAAACCTCCAACAATTGTGCTTTAATAAGCTCCACAGGATTGCCTTGATTAGATGCATAAAACTCAAATAAAATCTCCTCCTGTGTTCCGATGAGCACCATTTTAGTTGTTGTACTCCCTGCATCTATTCCTAAGTAAGCCTCTCCTTCATATGTTCTAATATCTACTTTTTTCACTTCATTTTGCCCATGTCGTATCTTGAACAGTTTATAGTCTTCTGGGGTTTGAAATAATGGTTTGAGGCGACCCACTTTTTTCTCACTACTTTCATCTTTAATCAATTTTTGGGCAAGCACCTCAAGGGTATAGGCTCCTTGCGTATTTTGACTAAACTTTGCACATCCAGTGGCTACAAAAAGTTGACTATTTGTAGGGAATATGGCCTGTTCATCTGTTAGGTTCAATGTCTCTTTGAAACACTTTTTAAGTCCCTCATAAAAATACAACGGTCCACCTAAAAACATAACCTTTCCTTGTATTTTTCGCCCTTGAGCAAGGCCTATAATGGTCTGGTCTACAACTGCTTGAAAAATACTTGCACTTATATCTGCTTTAGATGCTCCCTGATTTAAAAGAGGTTGAATATCTGACTTTGCAAACACACCGCACCTCGATGCAATCGGATAAAGAGACTCATGCTGCAAACTCAGCTGGTCTAGAGTCATTGTATCTACATTCATAAGTGATGCCATCTGGTCGATAAAAGCCCCTGTTCCTCCTGCACAGGTAGAGTTCATACGTTCTTCTAGCCCACCTGTTAAAAAGATTATTTTGGCATCTTCTCCTCCAAGTTCAATGACTGTATCTACTTCAAGCGCCTCTTCCTTTACAAGGTAGGCTGTGGCAAAAACTTCTTGTACAAAGTGTATACCTGTTTTTTTTGCAATCCCATAGCCTGCTGAACCAGTTATAGCAACTTGAACTGGTTGATCTTCAAGGAACAGCTTTATCTTTTTTATTTCTTCTAATAATTTGCTAAGAATTTTGGAGTAATGTCTTTCATAGCTGGAATAGATAATATTTTCTTTATCATCTAAAACCACAACTTTTAATGTGGTAGAACCCGCATCGATCCCCATCCTATAAGTCATGTTGTTCTCTCCCCTCTTCTAACTTACCTTTCTATTCTATTACAATATTTTGATTTTTTCTATATTTATCTAAATACTTTATTCGACTCTCTATTGTGTCTCTTTAAACGTAAAAAAGACTCTATTCACACGTATTACAAACAAAAAACCACCTTCTCATTAAGAAAGTGGGTTAAGGTATATGTATTGCTATATGTTTTATATACGAATTAAAGTATTGCTATCTGCTACGATTTCATCTAACTCTGCCATTTTGGCTACATCCCAATAAGCATCTCTATGGAATGTCATATAAAGTGCTTTACGCACAACAAGAACTTTTTTCTCTGGATGCACTTCATACACAAGTTCATTATCTGCTTTAATTTTAAGCAACTTGCCTCTTTTTTCTTTTGAAAAAATTTGTTCGTTATAGGCTACTTTTTCTCTATTATCAGTTAAAAATGTAGCAAAGTCATCTCTACTTGTAACATGTTGTACGGATTTCATTTTCTATTACCTGCCTTTTATAAACTAATCTTGTATACAATATACAGTATACTGTATGCTAGAATTATTATATAAGGTTCTCACCATAATTTCAAGACCATTTTCTAAATTTTTCACTTTTATGAATAAAAGAGCTATAAAACTAAACATTTACTTAGTCTTATAGCTCGTCTTTACAAAGGTAAACTATTTATTCAGTTTAGTGAAACATATCTTTAATATCGTGTTTCACTTCTTCTTTGATTTCATGATAAGCTTCTTGAACGTTGTCCACTTTGTTTTGAATACGTTCTTTGTTGAGCTCATGTTTAACCTCGTAGCTTAAATTTTCCGCTGTGAGCTTAGTTGCTTCTACTGCATCTTTCAAACCATGTTTAGCTTTATTTTTCATATTTTCAAGTGTCATCGTCATCAATCCTTTTAGTGAATTTTTAGATATCACTATTATGTTCCACTTTATGCTTTTTTATGCGTACTTCACTATAGCCCTCTGCTTTCTGTAACACAAAGATCTGATTTTCCAGTTCTAACTCAAAGTTTACATTTTCTTAAGATTACAAAGTAAAATAATTATTTTTTCATATTTCATTAAAATTATTTACACGCATTAATAAATACTTTACAATTTTAACCTATAATTAAAATTATTATACTTTTAAAAGGAGATGATTTTATGTCAGTTGAAGATGATATGATCATTGATGCCCCCAGTCCTAAGCCTCAAAAAGACTTTCTCAAACTGCTTACTCACATTATAGCTATTGTATGTGTTGCTTTTGTAGTCGCCATTCTATTCCTTGGCTCTATTTACCGTCTTTCAACAGGTACAGTGGCTGTTATTACCCGTTTTGGCGCCATTACAGGCGTAAATGAACAAGCCGGTATTCACTTTAAAATGCCTTTCATCGATAAAATCCAAAAGGTAGATGTACAGAGCATACATAAAATGGAGTACGGCTACCGTACCGCGCAACCTGGTACGACACTTGCCGATCCTCTTTATGCCGATGAAACTTCTGAAGAGCAAGTTATTGTAGAGGCTAAAAGTAATAATGCTTCCATTATTCTCTTAAACTTGATTGTGCGTTATCAAGTAAGTGACCCGATTAACTATTTATACGAAGTAGACGACATTGAAGGCACTATGCGACTTGCTTTAGAAGACGTGATTCGTAATACCCTTCCAAGTTTTAGTATTAATGAGGCACTTCAAAACAAAGAGTTAATCGATGAAGCCATCTTACCCAAATATCAAAAGAAGCTAGATAAATACAACACAGGCATTAAAATTGTCCAAGTAACAACTCAAAATGTTTCCTTGCTTCCAGCTGTTGAAGAAACCAGACAAAAGGTTGAAGAATCCAATCAATACAAACAAGGCCGTGAGGAAGAAGCTCAAAAATATGCCAATACAGTCATTCCAACAGCTCAAGCTGAGGCTACTAAACTTTATGAAGATGCAAAAGGCTATCGCGCAGAAGTGATTGCAAATGCTAATGCTGATGTATCTGAATTTGAAGCCCTTTATAGCCAATACATTATCAATCCTGAAATCGTTAAGGAAAAATACTATCTTGAAGCCATGCAATCCATCTTCCAAAACAACAAACTGGTTATTGACCAGACACAAGATAGTAACTTCTTAAAATTCTACAACATTCCAACCGAAGGGCGTGATGCACAATGAAATTTAAATGGATATTAGGCCTTGTAGGTGTCTTGGTACTCCTTACTTTAGCCAACAGTCTCTATATTGTTGAACCTGATGAAGTTGCCACCATTGAGCGATTTGGTGCCCTCAAAGCTACTGTTATTCGTACCGAAAAACAAGATGTGGTTTCCCGTGGGTTAAATAGTTATGACTCTTTAAAAAACGTGAAGATGGTGACTGACCGTGGCCTTCTCTTCAAACTACCTTTTATAGATAAGGTAGAAAAATATATTGCCAAGTACTTAACTTATACTTCCAATCCTGAAACTATCAACACCAGTGATAGTAGAAAATTAGATATTCAAATGTATGCCCAATACCGTATTGAAAACCCTGCTGTCTATAAAATGAAAGTGGGCTCCTTAAATAAGCTTAATCAGCTCATGGATGATAATGTCTACCCTGTTGTTATTCAATCTGCCAACAAACTTACCTTTGATCAATTCTTTGACGATGAGATTATGTCCAAAATGATGGAAGAACGTCGTCAAGAACTTAATAAGACTTTAGTCGTTCAATACGGGATTGAAGTCGCAGATATTGGGATCTACCGCAAAAACTTCCCACAATCTAACATTACAAGTATTGAGGACAAAATGAGTAAAGAAATTCAAAAGGAAAGCGAACGCTTACGTGCAGAAGGCGATGCTTACTACACCAAATCTTCTTCTGAAACGAATCGTAAAGAAAAAGAAATCATTGCAAAAGCTGTAGAAGAAAGTGCTATTATTCGCGCAGAAGCCGAAAGACAAGCGCTAGAAATCTACCAAACTTCTCTTACCAAAGATATTGATTTTTACCGTTTTATTCAACGTATGAATGCCTACAAAGATTTAAAAGATCAAACCATTTTTCTAGATAAAGATAATGAATTCTTAAATTACTTAGATGGCTACCGCTAGCCATTAGATAGAAATAAGGCACTACTGTGAAATGCATAGATAGCCTTATCCATAGTAAAAAGGAGCGCTAAAACTAATTAATTTTCTAGTTTTAGCGCTCCTTTTTTCATATTCTACTCTGATTGTTTGGTTATAAAGTCTACAATTTCTTTCGGGTCTTCTAAGCTATGTGGATGATGGCCTACATGTGGTTTTAAGATCAACTTCATTGTTCCACCTAAGGCTTGGTAAGCATCTACTAGAATTGCACCATTTTCATCATAAGGTACGAGGCTATCCGCATCACCTGCAACCAAAATTAAAGGTAGCTTATTCTCTATCAAAGTTTGTATCATTTTTTCTCTTTGACTTTCAAAGGCTTCTACGGCATCTTCTTCTCCAATGCCGTAGATCTTCAAGCACTTTCTCCAGTCTTCGGGTGAACCTTCTCCTTTGTATAGTCCACCTGGCCAACTACATGGGTCCACAACAGGTGCGTCTAAATACAAAGTTCCTACATGTTCTGGATAGCTACTAGCATAGTTTAGCGCATAAAGTGCTCCTCTACTAAATCCAAAAACATCTGCCTTTTGAGCTAATTCAAATTTACTTCTTACTACTTCATAAAATACATGCATTGCTTGAACGGCTAACTCACTTCCATACATATCTTGCATGTTACAATAGGCAATATGCCATCCTTCTTCTAACAAGGCCATATCCGCATAGCTAAAAGCATCAAAAAATTCTGTACGCCATACCCAAGGTCTTCCTTGTTTGGCTTCTTTAGGCTCTACGACAATACAAGATCTTCCTGCTGCATAAAAATGATAACTTTTGTGACCTTTAAAGCTTCCTTCTTCTATCTTTTCACTTAGCTTGTCTCTCTCAAGTGCTTCTTTAATACGCTTATTTAACTTTTCACTTTCTTCTGCTAAGCAATCTACGCCTACTGTACTCAGTACTAAAAGCTCATTTCCATGTCCAATAAAATCTAATAACGTGTCACTAATCATTCTATTTTTAGCTGCTACAAGTTGATAAAGTTCTGATTTGGATTCATCTTCTACATACTCAGGCACATCTTGAAGGGTGATATGAAAAACTTGTTTTAATATAGCCTGTGCACAAACAAAATTCCCCATATGATTTGGATGTATACCATCACCCGTTCTATAGCTAGGTTGTTCACGACGTCTTTTTTGAATGGCCTCAAATAATGGTCCATAGATATCTACCACTTGATCTTTGTATTCTGAGTCAAGTAGCCAATCACTGTATACTTTAAGGACATCATTATACCCAATATACGGTTTCATAAAGCCATAGTCATCTCCATCTAACCCTTGAAGCTGACTTGGATCTAACATTTGCTCATCAAATGGTGGTGGTGTTAAGAGTACTACGTCGCACCCCTTTTCTTTTGTACACTCTACAAACTTTTTGACTCCTTCTTTGTAAGCCGCAAATCGCTCTTCACTGAAAGGATGATAAATGCCATCATTCATGCCATAGCTTGCAAAAACTAAATCTGGTTTAATAAGATCCAATGTACGTTCTAACCTTTGAAAGGCACAAGGACGTAAAAAGGGATGATGTGCTTCTGAAAGACCTGATAATGTCTCACTACTTAATCCTAAATTAATTACAGTTGGTTTTTGATCCCCAAAATGCATAGTTAAATAGGTGTCTATATCATTTACATACTGCGCTAAATAAGTAATGCTATCTCCAAGAAATAAAATCTTTTTCATTTTCTATATTCCTCACTTAATATCTATATTATGGAAAACTAAAATAGGTAATTGTCCTTCAATATCTCTTGGTAAATAGCCTTTTAAACTACGCCCTACACGGCAACTTACTTTTCCCACACCTTGTAGATTTCTACCTAACTTCAAGAAAATACTGTTTTGATCTATACCATACCCTACTATTTCAACTTGCCCTAACTCATCTGTAACCGTGAAACCTAATGCATCTACTGATACGTCAAATACGTCCAATCGCTCATACACATGATTAAAACTTAACTTGACATTTTGTTCATCTATTCTTAGTGCTTCTTGGATATCTGGTGCATCACAAACGCGATTTCTATGATACACATGACTTAATGCACATCTTGCTACACGTTCCCCTATAACTAAGTTCCCATAAGAATTATTATGTATGGCATCTGACAAAGGTAGATCAATAGAAGGAATAATATACACCTGTTCGATTTGATGTGCTGCTTTTCTCTGTGCCTCTCTTATACCTGCCCAAGCTGCATCTGCTCGTTCTATTTGAGCTTGATCCGCTGTGAAATAATTAATAACCTTATTCAATTGTACTGTAAAAATAGGCAGATTGGGATGCCCCACGTCTTGTCTTAGTGTATGTACCATCACTTTAAATCTTTCTAAGTAAGCCTCTTCCTCTTGCCCTTGGTCTGCATCTGTACAACCTTGATACCACAGTACACCACTTATTCCCTTAGTATGATTTTGAATAATCTCCAACATATTACGATATAAATAGCCATCTTCTTCTGGATTCCATGCACTAAGCGGTGAACCACCTAGTGCTGCTTGTACAAGTCCAATAGGATAGCCTAATTCTTTTTTTAGATGCTTTGCAAAACTAAGCCATGGTGAATGCCCCGGATTACCGCCTTCTCTATTTGCTGTATACTTAACATGTGTAGACTCATTAAATGGGTGAGTTGCTAAATCCCATTTACCGCTATTTTTAAGTAAATGTATCCCCAGTTCTGGTGAATCTAACACAGCATCTTTTCCATATCCAGCTGAATTGCTCTGCCCTGCAATGACATACACATCACCTACCCCAATGTGGTGAATCATATCACCTCGGCTTGACCACTCAACAGCTTGTCCCTCATAAGTTTTTAGGCAGGTCTCGATACGATACAAGCCACCTTTAGGAACATCTTTAAAAGTTAATTCCCATTCTTTCTCCTTGGTATGTACAGCCTCTTGCCAACGGATGACACTTTCATAACTATCCTCAAATACAACTCTTCCAAATACCCTTGCATATGCAATTTCTTCAGTTGTCTCATACGTTCCCTGAATCTTAATATCTGCTACGCCTTCTACCTGTTGTATAATCTGCCAATCTTGTGGTCCACGGGTAATTAACGCCCCTATGTTCATACTTTTCTCTCCTATACTTACAAAATTATATTTTTATTAAATTAATGAATATATTTCACATTAATTATAGCGTTTCTTTACACAAAACTAAATAGTTTTTACTATTTTTTTTACATTTTATATATTTTTGTGAAACTATATAAGAAAAAATCTATCTCATAATCTATCAGTACTTCTAATCAATGATAGATTACCTTATTCAGTCTATAAATACCTAAGTATTTGTTTTTCTTCCTATTTTAAAGTATTACTTAAATACACCACTTTAACTTAACACTTAAGCTATTTTTTAGACAAAATGTTAAATTCACTTTCTGCATTTCTAGAGTTTTCAAACACAAAGTGCCTTATTTTATAATGTGGATTTTATGGATTTTAACGAAGTTTAAATTTTTAGAATCTTTCACTAGACTTGTCCCCCTTTTCAGTTCATAATAAGTATATAAGTGTTGGCTTCACTGTGGCTCCTAGGTAAACTTGAAACCAACATCACTAAGTGAAAGTTAAACAACTTTGGTTCCCTCTCAACCAATACTTGAACAAACTGACACTTGGGCAACCGATCTACTTATAAGTAAAAGTGGCAAATGGTAGATTCGGGGCACTATCCTCACAACTACATATCTTTCATCCACTATGCTTCACCTACGATAGAAAGCTTACAAGCAAGTGGGCAAGACAAGTCCTTGGGTACACCTGTTTGAACGCAGAAACTTGCAGTAATAAGTCAATAAGACCTCTATTACCAACAGTTTGCTCGTTACAACATGCTGTAGCAAGGTAAGCCCTTTGCCTACTCCTTGAGGCTTGATTTCACAAGAAGCTGGATGAAATCTAAGTTTTCCATGTGAGGCTTTGCCACAAACACAAAAACTAGCTTAAGTCTGTCATTAAAATGAGAGGGGACAGATTTGGGCTAGTTTTTGTGCGTTT
>NZ_JAVVQU010000008.1:0-35910 GCF_036655075.1 Niameybacter sp.
TGTAAGCCTTGCTCACCTTTGAGACCTTGAGGTCCTTGTAAGCCTTGCTCACCTTGGGGTCCTTGAAGCCCTTGTTCACCTTTATCGCCCTTTGGAATTGTTGCGATTCTTGAGTCTACCTCTTCCTTAGTATAATAGTAACTACCAAGCCTAAATAAGTCTTTTAAAGATAAAGCCATATTGAGCCCTCCTATTGAGAAATTATGATTAGTATATAATATGATATAATCACCCCATGTTGTGATATATAAAATAAATTCTGGCAATAAATGATAACATAGTAGAAAAAAGATACAGGGGTAGTTATTATCTAAGAAATAAAGAGAAGAAAATAGAAGAATTAGGAGGAAAAGCAGAGGGGGGATTGCACACAGGATTAGCCCCCCCTTTTGTTGATTAATAAATATAGCTTTTGCTATCAATATGACAGTAAAATTTACAAGATGCAAAAAATTATATACAATATAAGTATTTACAACAACTGTAAATAGATGATAGTATTTTAATAAACATAAGTGATAATAAATTATAAATTATATATTAATAAACTGGGGAGTAAAACATATGGGGAAAAAGATGGGTGTATATTCTTATAGAGTATACGGCTGGCAGGTCAAATCAGAAATAGAAATACCAGAGCTTATTCAAATACCAGAAATAGTAGATGAAGAAGCAGATGTAATTGTCTGTTTGCAGGTTATGCCAGAGGACATTAGGCAAGCTCTATCTAGAGGGCAAGAAGAGTACTTTTCAAAGGATAGGATATGGATACAAATTGAGAATGTAGGAATTTATGAATTAACTAAAGGGAAAGTAGTTGCTATTACACCAGTGCCTAATGTATCGATAGAGACAATCAAACAATATTTCTTAGGGCTTATTTGTTTAATACTTTGTCTACAAAAAGAAAGTCTTGGACTTCATGGTGCAGCAATTGAAGTAGAAGAGTCAGCAATTTTAATCTTGGGAGAGAGTGGTTCAGGAAAATCTACTTTAACAACGGCTCTTAGGAAACAAGGATATCGTATGTTGTCTGATGATTTTTGTGTGCTCGGACAGAATGAACGAGGCAATTCTATAGTTTATCCAGCCTATCCACAACAAAAGTTATGTCGAGATACTATGTTAGAGATGAACTATAATGTAAATGAATATTCAATTATACAAGAAGAACGAGATAAATTTGCAGTTCCAATTGGAAATGGATTTGCAGATAGGCCATTACCTATTAAAGCTATCTTTATATTATCACCAGAAGCATGTAAAGAGGTAGATATAGAACCTATAAGAGGGAGCTATAAAGTTACAAGTTTACTTCAACATATTAGTGCTTTTAATTTTACTGAACAATTGGGATTGCCTCGCAACTATTTTATCAAATGCATACAAGTTTTAAAACAAGTACCTGTCATTAAGCTTAAAAGACCTCTAGAGGGAATGACTGTAGAAAAACAAATAAAAATGATTAAAAGGATTTTGGAATGCAATATTGATGAAATTCAAGAGGGAGTGTGTTGATGTGAAAGATATAGAACATATTTCATTAAATACCCAGATTATCAGGAAGCCAGATATAGATATTGTGGAGATGGATGGAGATTTTGTAATGATGGACTTAGATACGGGTCTCTATCTTGCATTCAATCAAGTAAGCAGTGATATTTGGAATCATATTCAAGACAGAGTTACTATAAAGGAAGTTATAGAAGCAACGATGGAAGAATATGATGTATCAAAAGAAACTTGTAAAAATAGAGTAGTTGAATTAGTAGTAGGCTTAGAACAATTACATCTTATCCAGTTCATTTAACTAGGTTTAACTAGGTTAATGAAAATAGATTATATTTAAAGGTATAGGGAGGAAGAAAGATGAAAAAAATTTGGTTAGATCCACAAGTAACACTGCTAGGGGTTGAGCAAACACAAGATAACCAACCAAGCATTAAGACAAATGATTGGGTACCACCTGTTAGTGGACATAATGCAGAGTGTGAAGGAACTGCAATCTTTGTAGGACATCAAAAAGTTGGTGATGAAGGGTTCCATTTATGGATTTGTAATGGATGTTCAATGCCAATTAAACGTAATTATGATCATGGACATATGGAATAAGTACAATTAAGAAGGGGGTAATACTCCTTCTTTATTTGTATTTGCTAATTCTTACGTTCGATGTATAGGGCTTAATATATAAAACATCAAAAATAAAGAGTTGAAGGAGAGTAAAATGAAAGAGGCGCAAAAGCAACTCTTGCATCTCATCAATGCAGTGAGAAGGGGAGAAAAAGTAGCATGGGAGGAAGAGGTACCTCTATGGCAAGAAATAATCGAGCAAGCAGATGCACATCATATAAAGGGGTTAATTTATCCAGGAATAGATAACGAAAGTATCCAAAAGGTTGAACCACAACTATTAAAAAATTGGAAAAAAGACGTTTTTATAACAGGGGTTAGCCAAAGTCAGCATATTGCACAAGTAGTAGAGGTTTTAGAAGCATTTCAAAAAATGAACGTTCCCGTGATAGTCTTAAAAGGATTAGTGGTACGTCAATTTTATCCTCGGCCTGAGCTTAGAACAATGAGTGATGCAGATTTTTTAGTACCATTAAGGGATTTAGAGAAAATAGAATCTTATCTTCTAAGTTTAGGATATGTCAAAGAGGAGGCATCTCCGGTACATATTGCCTATGTGCATCCTAAAAGAACAACAATAGAAGTGCACTGGACGATTAGAGATGCACGTATCTTTGAGCAGGTAAATTCATTAGAGGAAGAACTTTGGAATGAAGCAGTTCCTGTGAAAATACGACATATAGAAGTGTTATCTTTAGGTCTAGAAGATCTCATCATTCACCTATGTGCACATATGGCTACACATTTACTAGTAGGAGGGTTTGGCGTTCGGCAGGTATTAGATTTAGCCTTACTGTTAGAACAGAAAGAAGATGAGGTAAATTGGGAAAACTTTAAGAGAAAGGCTCAAGTATGGAAATTAGAAGTTTTTATTGTAGCAGTGATAGGCATTTGTCATGAATTATTTGAGCTTCCTATGCCTGAAGGAGTGAAAAGTTTAGGGGAAAATAATGAAAAAATTATAAATGAATTGATAGAGGAAATTTTTGATGGAGGGGTATATGGACGAAGTGATATGACGTATGTATTTGCCCATGAATTAGCGGCTAATAGAGGTGAGGGGGATGATAAAAGAGGTACTATACATAATTTTTTAGATTTTTTATGTCCAGCTAAGGAGAATCTTTCTGATACATATCATTATGCTAAAAAATATCCTATTCTGTTACCTATAGCGTGGATACATCATTTTTACAGAGGGATGACACATCATGATTATAGCATAAAAGAGAAAATTAAATTTTCCTGTAAGGCCTATATAATCTCAAAGAAACGTAGTCAGTTACTTAAGCAACTTGAACTAAATTAGTCAAGTTGCTTTTTTAGCGTAATAATACCTATCTCAGGTGAATTAAAAATTCTTATGGGAAAGGAACTGTTTCCTAATCCACGGTTAATAATCATAGTTGTATTGTTGATTGCATGCTGTCCAGATGTATAAGATGGGAAAAATCCTTGATTAGGAGCATATAATCCACCTACAAAAGGAAGTTGCATAATGCCTCCATGGGCATGGCCTGTAAGAATTAGGTCTATAGGAAGTTGGCTATATTGAGAAAAATATTCAGGCCTATGAGAAAGAAGAAGATTAAAAGTCTGGGATGTAAGATAAGGCGTGATTTCTTCAAGAGAGGTATTTAAATATTGAGTTTCAAGATTAGTGGGAGTGTTTATAGGAGTGTTAACATCTACAGGGTCTTGAAGCCCAACTAAGGTAATAGATTCACCTTTACTAGAAGTAAGTGTTACATGTGTTTGGTTAAGTGATTGTGCAGGAGACTCACCTAGGCCAGACATAAAATAGGAGAAATACTTACTAGCAGCCATATACACCTCATGGTTTCCGTACACATAGTAAGTTGGAGCAATTTGAGTAAGTTTGTTAAGAAGTTCTAAGTAATCTTCACATAGATTGCCACCAGCGGTGATAAGATCACCAGTAATAACAATAACGTTGGGAGAGAGTTGTTGAATAGGTGTAATTAATTGAGTAAAACCTGAACCAAAACTCCGACCATGTAAGTCAGAAAGGTGAACAATCTTATAATTATGAAAAGAAGAGGGGAGTTTGGAGGAAGTAACAGTATAGGGAGTAATAGTAATCATCTTGTTAAGTTGTATATTCCATAAGACAATAAAAGAACAACTTATAAGAATGACTACTAATGTCCAAGTACAGTAGGTAGAATGAAAGAATTTCATTGTAGATAGCTCCTTTGTTTAGTTTGTGCTTATATACTATAACATAAGAAAAAGGATTACAAGAATGGGTTTTATGATTAATATAAAATCGTGTTTAAATATTTAGTAAAATATATAATAAAATAGATATATGTGAAGAAGAATATATTTGTGTATAATTTATTCATCTATATAAGGGTGTTATTATTAATAGAATAGAGTAAATATAAACTAAGGGGAGTAAGAAGATGATACTTCAAAAAGACTATAAATATAGGGTATATGGATTAGAAATAGGATCAGAAATAGAGATACCAGAGTTCATAGTGGACAAGTCTATTAAAGAAAGCCCTAATCAAGTACGTATTTGTTATGGCGCTATGAGTGAAGAAATCAAGACACAAATCGCCGAAGGAAGAAAGAGTTATATGTCTAGCCAAGATATATGGTTCTATATTGATAACATAGCAACCTATCGTATTACAAATGGTAATCTTATTGAGGTAGAACCTTGTGAAAATTGTGATACACAACTTATGAAGATATTTGTTATGTGTAGTTGTTTAGGATTTATCATGATTCAACGCAATAAAGTTGCTATTCATGGTGGCACTGTAGTTATGGGCAACAAGGCGGTTGTCATCACAGGGAATAGGGGTGCGGGTAAATCTACACTTACGACTGCTTTAAGGAAGAAAGGGTACAAGTTCTTAGCAGATGATGTTGCAGCAACTACCTTAATAGATAGGCCTATGGTCCAATGTGGATTCCCTTATCAGAAGCTTTGTGAAGATGCTATGGATGCATTAGGGTATGATAAAGCAACTTGCACTTCTTTTGAAGGTGATAACAAGGTGAAGTATATTGTGCCAGCCTTGGAGGACTTTCAAGAAGAAGATACACCACTTACTGCTATTTGTGAGATTGTGGCAAGTGATGTAGAAGCGGTAGAGATTGAAGCTATTAAAGGGCAAGAGAAGCTCCAGTATATACTCAAGAACCTATATCGTTCAGAATTTTTGCCTTCATTAGGTGTACCGACTGAATACTTCAAACAGTGTGTTCAAATTGCCAAGAGTGTAGCGTTTTATAAGGTGAAAAGGCCAAGAGAAGGTTTTACGGTAGCTGAGCAAATTAGATGTATAGAAGAAATAGTGTTATAGATTGCATATAAAAGCAGCTCTATAAGTATAAATATGTACTTAAAATTTGAGTTGATACAATTTCTATTTCTATTATATACTATTATAAAATATTTTTTTAAATTAGGTAAATTATACAAAGGTATACTTTACTATTAAATGTAAGAAAAATAGTGTAATTTTTATAGTTTAGCTTTATAGATATATATAATGGATTAGAGTATAAATATTTAGTATCATATAGTAGTAAAAATAAATTTTTGAAGGAGGATTATATGAAAAGGTGGTCTAATCCAAGGATAACGCAGTTAGCACTAAGTAAGACGTATGAAAATACAAAAAATGAACATTATTGCCACGCTATAAATAAGGTGCATCCTAATGGAAGTTGTGATGATAATCGCGATAATGGCTGTAAAGGAACAGATGTGTGTAATTGGAAGGGACAGTCTCATTTGAGTAAATGTTGTTGTAGTCCATCCAGTAGTGATATGATGTCTTAATAAAGGTAATCTAAAAATAATAGCCAATATGCATTTTGAGCATACTGGCTATTATTTTACGCTATTTCAACCTTTAGTAAATGTTCAATTGATTCTATAGGTGTAAGCTTTTGGCTTTCTAATCTGAGAACCCGATCACAAATGGAAAGTGCAGAAGGCCTATGAGTAATGATGAGGCAAGTTGGTTTGTGGCTGAGTGTCTTAATGGCATGGAGCACTTTGACTTCTGTTTCAGGGTCTAGTGCAGATGTTGCTTCGTCTAAGATAAGAATAGGCTTCTGTCTTAAGAAAGCTCTTGCAATCGCAAGACGTTGAGCTTGACCTTCGGAGATGCCTAGGCCTTTTTCTCCTAGAGAAGTTTCCAGACCTGTCTCAAGGGCTGAAATAAAATCCCAAGCACAAGCACCGTTAGCAGCTTGCTCAATTTCTTTATCTGTTGCATTTAGATTACCATAGCAGAGGTTTTCTTTAATACTGCCAGAGAAAAGTGTATTACCTTGAGGGACATAAGAAATAAGTTCACGGTGAAGTGCATTGACTTCTTCATTTTGATGATTAGTATGAAGTGTCACACTACCTTCTTGAGGTTGGGCAAGTGCTAGTAGAAGTCTAATAAGGGTTGTCTTACCACCACCAGAGGGACCTACTAGTCCTATAATCTCCCCAGGTGCTATAGAGCAAGAGACATGATTAAGTATAGGGGATTGAGGTTGATAGCCAAAAGTAACTTGGTTGAAGCAAATGGTAGGCCTAAGTTGAGGTGTATAAGGTAATTGTTTAGGTGCGCGGTCTTCAAGCGTCATAGCTTCTACTTCCATGAGTCTTTCTACAGAGGCAAGGGATTTGATGATGCTTGGAAGGATACTTGCAAAGCCGGAAAGTGGTCCTTGAATATTGTTGAAAAGTTGAAGCATAGCAGTCATGGTACCAAAAGTCATAAGTCCACGTGCTAGTTTTACAGCCCCTACACTAAAGACGATGAAATAAGTAAGATAAGAACTCACAGTCATAAATAATCCAGCTACAAGACCGATAATGCTTGAACGAATATTGAGTTTCATGGTTGTATCCTGAAGCGCTTCTAAGTCTTGCGTATTCTTTTTTTCTTTGCAAAAAGTTTTAATAATCATTATATTTTGAATGGACTCTTGAATGAAGGAGTTGTACTTGATACTGTGGTCTTGAACCTCCATATAAAGTTTCTTAACTTTTTTGCCAAAGACGATGCTGCAGAGCATGAGGACAGGTGCAATGATAATAGACAAGATAGCTACTGTGCGATCTAAGAAAAAGAGAGTGATAAAAGACGCTACAAGGGTGATGGTTAAAGAGAGTAGACTAGAAACTGTACTAGTAAT
The DNA here is from genome assembly GCF_036655075.1 of Niameybacter sp. NCBI lineage: Bacteria > Bacillati > Bacillota > Clostridia > Lachnospirales > Lachnospiraceae > Niameybacter > Niameybacter sp. The sequence goes on from NZ_JAVVQU010000008.1 coordinate 7,318, forward strand.
AAGACCGATGACAACCCCTACATCACTATTGATACGTGTGAGTAAGTTGACACTATGGTACTTGCTGTGTTCTAGCCACTCACTGTATGTAATGTGTTCATAAAAATGTTTTTGGATGTTGTTCCTTAAAGTGGTGGAGCATTTGGTGCCTGTGATGGATGTCACAGATGATAAGGTAATCCTAAAGAGAAAGATGAGTGCCATTAGCCCTAACCACTTAAAGACGGCAGGTAAATCAGCTGATGTTGCTGAGTCAATTAGTGATTTAGACAAAATAGCAGAATAGACGCCAATCCCTGAAAAAACTGCTGTAACGGATGTATTGAAAATCAAATAGCCAAGTACTGGCTTAGCGTGTCGACACAACCATTTGATTTGTGTCCAAGTTTTCTTTATAAGTGCAACCATGATTAAATTTCCTCCATTATAATGTAGTTTTAACTTATTATAAGTAGTATAAAGACAAAATAGGGGAACCTCAATGATACTATATATGAATATTGTAGGCACTAAGAAGTATACACTTGTATACTTTAAGGAAAAAAATGGTCATAGTATCATATAAGATGAGAATAGATAGAGAAGTAAGGGGAATAGGATGAAAAAGCAACAGGAACAGTTACTCGAATTGCTCGTGTCTGCAATTCATGGAGAAAAGATAAAAGATACAAGTTACCAAGATTGGAAGGGTATACTAGAAGAAGCCGGGGAGCATCAAGTAAAGGGGATGATTTATCCGGTCGTTGACCGTGAGGAGATAGAAGGACATATAGATGAATGCTTATTTGAAAGTTGGAAAAGAGAGACTTTTAGAACAGGTGCAAGCCAGATTCAACATGTTTTTCAGATAGGGAGGATCTTAAAGCTTTTTAGGGACTCAGATATTAATGTAATTGTATTGAAGGGAATAGTCATTAGAGATTATTATCCTAGACCTGAACTGCGAACCATGTGTGATGCTGATTTATTGGTACATAAAAAGGATATGAAGGCTATTGAATCCATTTTATTACAAGAAGGCTACAAGGCGGAGGAAGCTTCTCCTATACATATTAAATATATCCATCCGAGATGTTTGGCTGTAGAAATACATTGGACAATCCGAGATGAACGTATTTTTGAGAATATGGATAAGATGGAAGAAGCTCTTTGGCAAGATGCTATTCCTATCAAGGTAAGTGGTGTTCAAGCATTGGGATTAAATTTAGAAGATCAAATCATTCATCTTTGTGTCCATATGGCAACTCATTTATCAGTAGGAGGATTTGGTATACGGCAACTTTTAGATTTGGCTTTGTTTGTAGAGGCGAGAGCTGGGGATGTGAATTGGACACTTTTTTGTAAGAAAGTACGAGAGTGGAGGCTAGAATTTTTTACGGTTGCAGTGTTTAAGATGACAGAGCAACTTCTTGGATTAGCTTTTCCACCTTACTTACACAAACTTGGAAAAGTAAAAGAGTCAGTTGTGACGGAGCTAATTGAGGATATGTGGGCAGCTGGAGTGCATGGTAAACGGGATCCATCGCGTATATTGGCCCATGAACTAGCAAAAGATGTAGAAGGTAAAAAGACAAGTGCTGAGTCTAGTGTTTTTCATAACTTCTGGGTTTACTTGTGTCCTTCTATCGATAAATTGTCAGATACTTACGCCTATGCCAAAAAGCATCAATATTTGTTGCCTTTTGCATGGATTCACCATATTTGGAATGGCATATGGAATAAGGAATATAAATTAAGCGACAAACTTAAAATTGCCTTTACCGCTTTGAGGGTATCCAAGAAGCGTAATAAATTACTTAGGAATCTACAATTGTAGAAAGGGGAGGGAAGGCATATGCATAAGCTTAAAATTTATCTAAACCTTGATTGGCGGACCAAGTGGTTAATGATACAAACATTTGTACTTTGTGGGATAGCAAGAGCCCTGATTTTACTCATTCCTTTTAAGAAAATCCGACCTTACCTGGGTACACATAATGCAGATTCCCGTCAAGAAGAAGATGTAGAAGTTTACCGTCAAGCAAAGCGCATTGCACATACTGTATCCATTGTCAGCCACTATACACCTTGGGAAAGTAAGTGTTTAGTGCAAGCCATGGTAGCACAATACCTTCTCAAAAGACGAAAAATACCAACCACCTTGTATCTTGGAGTGGCAAAGGGCGGTGAAGGGGAGCTGAAGGCACATGCTTGGCTGAGATGTGGACAGCTCATTGTAACAGGAGATGGAGCAAGAAGGGGTTATAAGGAAGTTGCAAGATTTGCAAATTTTGCAGCTTAAAATAGGGATTAAAGGAGGAATGATAATGAAAAAGTGGGAACATCCACAACTTTACGTTCTAGAAGTAACACAGACTCAAAGTGATTTAATGACACCTATATTTAATGCGACGCCTACTATTAGTAGTGATCCTACGTTTGATATAGATCCTGGATTTAGTGTGGATCCTGTGTTTGATGAGACACCAAGTGTCACGACAGGACCAGCCATTGGACTTGGACCTAGTACAGATGGGGCTGAAAGCACTGGTGGTGGCGGATTTTTTGATATTTCTTGGCTCAGCTAAAGCTAAGAAGCAATAAAAATTTAAAATAAGAATGAGTAAAATACATAAGGGGGCTATTATAATGAAAGAAACAAAAGAAATGACATGGGAAACAGTGATTAAACAAGAAGGTAGCATGGATACCTCAGATATTGATGGGGAAAAAGTAATGATGGACCTAGATAAAGGCAGTTACTTCATGCTTAATGATGTAGCGACACATATTTGGGATTTAGTTGAAAGTCCTATGAAACTTGCAGACGTTGTCGCACACCTCTTAGGAGAATACGAAATTGATGAAGAGACTTGCAAAGAACAAGTGATGGCGTTTGTAAGTGAACTTCACAAACGTGAGCTTGTTGCAATTGCATAAGTAGATAGTACTAAAAAAGATGCCCTCATAGTGAAGGCATCTTTTTTAGTAGTTAAAACATATATAAATTTCACACAACGCGAGTATACTAATCCAATTAGGTGGTGAAATAGGATGAATACACAAAAGCTAACATATGCAGGGATGTTGTCTGCATTAATTGTAGCTATGACTGTAATGGTGATGATGACAGGATTTGGCTATACCTTATTTGTTGATTTAGGTTTGCCGATTATGATTGGGCTTGTTTATTTAAAGTGTGGATTGAAGTATACCAGTTTGTGTGGTGCGATTTCCGTATTGATGGTTTTCTTTGGAATGGGAAATTTGCCTACTGCGATTTGGATGATTCAAGGGATTTTGATTGGACTTATTTGCAGCGTTGCCCTCAGCAAAGGGGTAACCTTAATGGATGATTTGCTTTGGTGCTCTGTAGGGGGTGCTTTTATTGTGGTGTTTATTGATGTATACTGCGAAAGTATTTTGGGTATGAGCTTGATTAAAGAGATGTGGCAGATGGTGGAGCCTTTTCCAGTGCCGGAGGTGGTCAAGGAAGTGGCAGTGTCTATATCTCTTGCGAGTTTGCCTGTAGGGACAAGCATTGTGGCGTATATGGGAACCCTTTTGATGGGGCATAAGTTGCATTTACTAAGTGGAACGACCAAGGAAAAGTATAAAGTTATCAAAAATTTGAGAGAATATATGGGTTACCTTTGTTGTTCAAGAAGTACAACCTACAGGTGGATTCTATATTTAGTAGCCATACAAGGCCTAAAGCTTCTGGATTTGCCACTGTATATCCAGACCGTATTAGGAACAGTGCAGTGGATTGCTCTCTACTTTATGCTGCGAGATGCCCATAGTTTGGTGAGCCAATATATTTATACCAAAACCAAATCTACTGGGTTGACAAAGGGGATAGGTCTGGGAATCTTCTTTTTGCTACTTGGTAGGTTTAAGCTCACAACAATAGTCCTGACAACGGCTGGATGCGCTGTAGATCTAGTGTACCAAGTGAGAGATAGAAAAATTCAGGCATTAAGACAACAAGTGGGATGACTAAAGCCTGTGAGTAAAAAATAGAAGCTACAGTAGAGGAATTTCAAGAGTGTGTATATAAATGGATTAAAGAAGAGTCTACAGACCATTATGCCTAAAAGGCTAAAAGTACCTTGGGGAAAGAAATTCATAAAAAAGTATGTAGTATAAAAAAAGATCAGAGTATGGAGGTTGAATTTATGACACATACTAAAGGAAAAGTATGCTGAGGAGGCCACAATCATGCCAACAGACCAAGCTAAAACCTATAAAGGAATATTGAAAGAGAGATTTGTGAAGTTACTTGAAGTACATTTAGACCAAGTGAAACATTAAAATAGACGAAGCTTGAGCGAGTTGGTTGTATACAACTCACTTTTGTTTGTAATATTTTGAGAGGAAACAAATAACTAATAATTATTATTAAATATAGTTTGCTAAACTGATTTAATATGATAGACTATAGTATAAATAAATGCAAAACATGGAGGTTGTAAAGATGGATCAAACAGCTTTATTTACATTAACCTATGGAGTCTTTATACTAGGAGCAGCAAATAACGGAGCAAAAAATGCGTGTATTATTAATACATGTGTGCAGCAAACAGCAGAACCAGCTCGTGTCAGTGTAACTGTACTAAAATCAAACTTAACACATTATATGGTAGATGCTTCTAAAAAGTTTAGTGTATCAGTTCTTGGAAAGCATGCTTCTCTTGAGACTGTAGCACACTTTGGTTTGCAAAGTGGAAGAAATGTGGATAAATTAGAAAATTTTGAGCATCACATAGATACATTAGGGACACCTGTTATCGAAAAAGATAGTCTTGCAACTTTTTCATGTAAAGTAGCAGAACAAGTGGACTTAGGGACGCATACCCTTTTCATTGGTGAAGTTGTGGAGGCCACCAAGTTAGTAGAAGGTGAGCCTATGACCTATGCTTATTACAGAGACTTAAAAGCGGGGAAAGTGCAACCTATAGGTATGGAAGAGCGTAAGCCTTCTGAATCAGCACAAGTACAATATGAATGTGCTGTATGTCATTATCTTTATGATGGAGAAGTGCCCTTTGAAGAATTACCAGATACCTATGTCTGCCCAATCTGTGGCAAACCTAAAAGTGTCTTTTTTAAAGCATAGGTCAGTCTAGTTCAAGTGATTACAAATCTCTTTGTTCCTTTTAATAGGTAAACAAAGAGATTTTTTAATGTATTTAGGTTATAATACAGCCTAAGAAGAAAATAAAATGAGATGGAGTGATGGAGAAGTCTATGATGATAGGTATACTAATGGGATGTGGAATTTTGATAGGCATAGGTCTATGTATAGGCCATTTTGCGATTAAAAATATATTTTATGCACCGAGAAAGACAGAGGAAGAAGCTTTTTTAGAAATAGAAAAACGATATGCGTATAAGCCTATACAGTATCAGAAGTTATGTAAGAAAAATTTAAGGCTTATAAACAGTGAAGGGCATGTACTAAATGGTGAGTATATTATTTTTCACCCAGGTGCTAAAAAAATTGTCATCTTAATACACGGGTATACGGGGAATCATTTGATGAGCTTGCCTATAGCGCAAATTTATGCTGAGCAGGGATTTAATGTGCTGGCAATTGATGCAAGGGGGCATGGACAAAGTGAAGGTTTGTATCCAACTTATGGACTGTGTGAACAAGAAGATGTTAGACTATGGGTTCAAAAGCTAAGAGCGCTAGAAGGTGTCAATGTAACAGTTGGTCTACATGGGCAATCTATGGGGGCTGCAACAGCACTTATGTATGCAGGAAAATACAATGATATAGCTTTTGTGGTAGCAGATTGTCCGTATGCTACGGCAAGGGATGTACTGCAATATCAGTTTAAAACTTTCGGTCACTTACCACCCGTGTTAACGTACCATTGCATAAACTACTGGATAAGCAAACAGTTTAAGATTCGAATAGAAGATGCAAGTCCTCTTGAGGCTATTTGTCACTACAATGGACCTATTGCTTTTATACATGGGAAAAATGATAAAACTATTCCCAGTTCAATGAGTGAAACCCTATTTAAGAGTAGAAAAAATCCACAGGATAGGCTTTTGCTAGTTGAGGGCGCTGACCATGTCACAGCTTATGCACATGCATCGGATGCCTATAAAAAGGTTGTGCAAGAAATTCTAGAAGAGAGTAACAGTTTTTAAAGGCTGAGAATAGTAATAATCCTAGAAAAGAGGGATCACTTATGAAAAATACTGACTTAAAAAAATCTAAATGTATTCAAAAGCAACTACAAAAGATTACTCAACAAGAGGCAAAGCTACTTGAAAAGAAAGAGTTCAAATTTATTAAAGATAAAGTGGCACCTATTCAAGAGAAGATAGGGCGTAAGATTCCACCCAAACTTCAGCAAACTTTGGAAAAGGCTTTTGAGACAGGCTTTAAGGTGGTATTTGAAAAAGGAGTGGGTCTGATTGAAAAGACTTATAAAAAGGAAGAAAAGGCCTTGGATTTTGATGTCAACCATTATGCTGTCTTGAAGCAGACCAACCATAAGAACATAAAAAAGCTAGATAAAGGTGCCAGTAAGACCATTCTTGGGAATCAGTTAATTTCTACTATAGAAGGTAGTGTGCTAGGTGCACTAGGCATTGGCATACCGGATATTCCTATTTTGATAGGTATGATTTTAAAAAGTATCTACGAGATTAGTCTATCTTATGGATTTGATTATACAACAGATAAAGAAAGATTATACATCTTATATTTAATTTGCGCAGGGGTTACAAAAGAGGATATTCAAGAAGATTATAATAGAAAGTTAGACCGTATTGCTATCCGTAAAGGAGAGGAAGCACTGAGTGCCAGCCTAGAAGTTGCCATCAAAGAGACTTCTAACCGACTTGCAGAGGCAATGCTTATGGCTAAATTCATACAAGGCTTGCCTTTAGTAGGCATTGTAGGGGGCGTTAGCAACTTTAATATGATGAAAGAGATTACCCAGATGGCAAGGATTAAATATAAGAAACGTTATTTAGAGGGACTTTTAAATGAAAAATAAGGATCAAGCAACATGGTATTATCAGCTCACTTGGCAAGTGGCAGAGCAAAAGAGCCTTGAAGCCAGTGAAGTAAGAGAAAAACTTATCCATCTCATGAAAATATGGTGTAAGTCACAGGAGGCAACCTTTTTAGAAACAACCTTTACAGGAGAATTTTTTAGTATAGCTTTTACCATTTTAGAAAATATAAATGTCTACAAGGCTACAAAAGGTCTTCAAAAAAGTCTTATAAAGGTTGTACCCACAGCTACGCTTGAGATAGTGGCTACCAAGTGGCTAAATGTAGCTCTTAATGGAGAAAGTAGAGAATTAGAAGGTGCAATAGCAGGAGATAGTCCACAAGATGTGCGTGTAAAAAAGGTGCTAGATGCCCTTTGGTCAGCTGAATACTATGATCTAGATGAACAGGTTACAGATGATTTGGAGAGCTTTAAACAGTATTTGGAAACGAGAAATCTTGCAATGTTAGAGGCTAGGCAACAGCTTTATCTTGTAGATATGGATGCCCTACAAAGCCCTATTAACCTAAACTGTTTTGAGTGTACTAAGCTGTACCGTTATGGGTGTTGTTGCGGGAGTCCTTGTGATATGAGTCGTAAAAACCAAAAGCGCCTAGACCAACATCTAAATGCCATAACAGAAGAAATGCGACAGCTCAATCCTCGTGACTATGATGAAGTGATGGAAAAGGGTGGTATTCTTTCCTTTGATGGGACAATTAAGACGTGTAATGGACGCTGTAGTTTGTTAGTTGAACATGAAGGTGTCCATAAATGTATGGCACATAAGTATGCATTAGACCATGCTATTCCTATTTATGAGTTGTGTCCGCTTTCTTGTTTGATGTATCCTCTTGAGGTGATGGAACTGATTACAGACAAGAAAAAGAAAGTCATTTTATTGACCTCAGTGGTAGATGAAACTTTTGCAGAAGCTTATGGTAGATGGGGTAGTTATAAGTCACTTGAGATAGAACATAGATGTGTGAAAGTAGACGCGCATAATGCAATCTTTAAAAAAGAAGACTATCAACCTGTCTATGAAGTAAATCGCAAACTATTGACACATGAATTTGGAGTAGAGGTGTACTTAGGATTACAGCAGATACTTTCCCCTTTTGTTTCATCTTATAGGCTTAACTTGAATATACTTTAGAGAATGAAGTAGAGGAGTTGGTCAGATGCAAAGAGGAGAAGGTTATAGAGAACTCTTTCAAGGCATAGATGTACCAGTGCAATTAGCGGATGGATCTTTTAAACAACCTATTAATTTTGATAACGGTGCAACAACCCCGCCCTTTAACTATGTGGGCGAAGTGATTGATGAAAGTATAGGTATGTATGGCGCAATCCATCGTGCAGGACAAAAATCTATTTATAGTACGGAGAACTATGAACAAAGCAAGCTAAAAGTTTTAAACTTTCTGGGAGTAAGTCCAGAAGATGGGTATTGTGTGGTGTATACAAAAAATACGACAGAAGGTATGAACTTGCTGGCTTATGGACTCTGCCATAGATGTGATGCAAAAGTGCTGTCTACTAGAATGGAACATCATTCCAATGATTTACCTTGGCGTAAAGAAGCGAAGATGTTCTACATAGAAGTAGATGAGAAGGGGTTTTTAAAGTTGGAGGAGTTGGAAGAGAAGCTAAGGTGTGCAGGTGGAACCATCCACTTTGTGACGGTAACCGCTGCATCTAATGTAACGGGGTATATCAATCCCATCCATAAAATGGCTCAAGTTGTACACCAATACGGGGCAAAGCTTATTGTAGATGCAGCACAACTCATTGCCCATTATCCGATTCAAATGAAAGGCAGTAAACCTGATGAAGATATTGACTTTCTAGTTTTCTCAGCGCATAAAATGTATGCCCCCTTTGGTGTAGGCGTAGTCGTGGGTAAGCATATGTGCATGGAGCAATGCATACCTTATGTACGAGGAGGCGGTGGCGTAAGTGCGGTTATGGATGATGATGTGTACTACAAAGAGTCTCCAGATAAGGAGGAGGCAGGTACACCTAACTATTTTGGTGTGATGGCATTATCAGCTGCGATTGATATGTTAGAGAGTATTGGTATGAATCAAGTCGTCAAACATGAACAAAGGCTCAAAAATCGTATGTTGTCAGGACTTAGAAGTATGCCTAAAGTCATCTTGTATGGAGACCCATTGTATAAGGCTAGGCTAGGTGTGGTGAGTTTCAATGTAGCAGGTATGCATCACTCTTTAGTCAATCAGTTGCTCTCAGAGCAAGGAGGTATTGCAGTGCGAAATGGATGCTTTTGTGCGCAACCTTATGTAGCTAGATTGTTGGGGGTATCTGACAAGGAGCGCTATGAGTTGATGCTACACCCAGAGCGTCCTCAACCTGGTATGGTACGAGCGAGTTTTGGCCTTTACAATACAGATGAGGAAGTAGATGAGTTTTTGCAAGTCATGCAGTGTATTTGTGGAGGTAAGGATGTAGGCATGAGACGTGCAGTACGTTATAGAATGAAATAACAATCCCTCATCACCCAATGAGTACTTTTGAAATAGGTACAGGTGTGATGAGGGATTATTATTTATTAATCAAAAGTAAATATCGAACGATAAAAATATAAATAAGAAAAATGTTCAACTTTTTTACTGGAAAGTCTGTTTTTTTAATCTAAAGTATGATAAGATGACCTTGACATAATATTTTTATATCCAATTAAATTCGACAAGATACAAGCTGCAGGACGGGAAACCTGGTTCACCATTTTTGGTCGGGGTATCTATACACTATTTTATTGGAGGACTTTTAGATGAAACAAACGATTGGTAACTTAAAACAACTTATTCGTGCAGGTCGTGGTATTGTGCCAGCACACACTGTAGTATGTGGAGGTACATTGGTAAACGTTATGACAAGTGAAGTTTACCCAGCTGATGTGGCGATTTATGAAGACACGATTGTTGCTGTAGGAGATGTAAGTGAATACATCGGCACAGAAACAAAAACAATTGATGCAACGGGTAAATTCTTAACACCAGGTCTCATTGATGGACATATTCATAGTGAATGTAGCAAATTAAGTATTACAAGCTTTGCAAAAGCTGTTGTACCTTGCGGGACAACAAGTATCATTTCTGGCCTTGATGAGTATATTTCCGTTTCAGGACTTGAAGGCTTACAAGAAGTATTTGAAGAAGTGAAGGCGAGCCCACTTAAAGTATTCTGGGGTGCACCTTACAAAACACCTTATACTTTCCCACAGTCCACAGTAGCTTTTAACTTCACAAAAGAAGTACATCATATCGTACAGCAGTGGCCAGAATGCTTCGGCGTTTGGGAAACAGTACGTGAATATATACAAGAAGAAGACGAAGATACATTAGGTGCTATTGAAGAAGCAACAAAAAACCGTCTTCCAGTCTTTGGGTGTGCCCCAATGGCAAGAGGAAAAGAACTCAACGGCTACCTCTGTGCTGGGATTCGCCTAGACCATGAAAGTTACGATCATGAAGAAGTCGTAGAGAAAATGCGTAAAGGGATGCACATGCTTATTCGTGAATCTTCTGTAACCCATTTCTTAGAAGAAAATATTAGAGCGGTAACCGAAGTCAACCCTTATTTAGCACGTCGTGTAAGTTTCTGTACAGATGATGTAACAGCAACAGATGTGATTGAAAAAGGACATTTAGACAACGTAGTACGTCTGGCAATTCAAGCAGGTGTTGCACCAATGACAGCTATCCAAATGGCAACGATCAATAGTGCAGAAGCTTATAGAATTGACCATATGGTAGGTTCTATTTGCCCAGGTAGACTTGCAGATATACTTTTTGTAGATAGCTTAGAAAGCTTTAAAGTAGAAGCTGTTATGACAAAAGGATGTCTTGTGGCAGAAAATGGAAAATTAAATTATGATCTTCAAGCACCAGCTAGAAGTGAAGTGCTTACAAGTCCACTTAAATGTGCGATGACAACCAAAGAAGATTTTGAATATAAAGTAGGTATTACAAATGGGACAGCAAAAGTCCTTTCTATGGATGTAAAAGGTCCATTCGTACGTAAAAGAAGAGATGTAGAATTAAAAGTAGAAAATGGTATTGTCCTTCCAGATACTGAGCAAGATGCTTTAATGGTATCTGTCCTTGAACGTTTTGGACGTAATGGCAACAAGTCTTTAGCTTTTTGTTCAGGATGGAAGCTTAAAAAAGGTGCTATGGCATCTTCAGCAGCACCAGATGACAACAACTTAATTGTTATGGGAGCAGATGCAGCGGATATGTCTCTTGCTGTCAATCACCTCATTGAAAATGGTGGAGGACAAGTTGTTGTAGCAGATGGCAAAGTACTTGAGTTTTTACCATTACCAGTAGGTGGAATTGCAAGTGACTTAGAACCAGCAGACATAGCATACCGTGAAACACTTTTATCAAAAGCGGCTAATGAACTTGGATGTGACTTACCAGAGCCACTTATGTACATGTTCTTCTTACCAATTACAGCGATTCCAGACTACGCGATTACAGACGTAGGCCCAGTTGACTGTATTGCTCTTACAACATTTGACCCAATTTTAGAACTTACCCAGAAGTAGGAGGCTTAATCAATGGAAAAACAACAACTTAAAAAACTTATCGACGTAGCAGCAGGCAGAGTGCCAGCTGACATTGTACTTAAAAACTGTAAAGTCGTAGATGTCTATAACGGATGTATTGTAGAAGGTGACATTGCAATTTGTGAGGATCTTATCGCAGGTGTTGGTACCTATGAAGGGATACGTGTGATTGATGCACGAGGTCAATACGCAGCACCAGGTTATATTGATAGCCATATTCATATTGAATCTTCTTATGTAAGCCCGGAAGAACTTGGGCGCTTAATTGTACCTCATGGGACAACAACTATTATTGCAGACCCACATGAAATCGCTAACGTATGTGGCCTTCGTGGGATAGACTACATGATCGAGGCTTCAAAAGGTACAGCACTAGACATTCAAATGATGCTCCCATCTTGTGTACCAGCTACGCCATTCGAACATTCAGGTGCAGTTATTGATGCAGAGGCTATGAAAGCACCTATAGCAAGTGGCAACATCTTAGGAGTTGGTGAGTTTATGAACTTCCCAGGGCTTATTGGAGGCCACGATGAGGCACTTGATAAAATTATGGTTGCTAAAGAGTATGGTAAAGTAATCGATGGGCATAGCCCCGGGGTGTTTGGAAATGCCCTTAACGCTTATGCAGCAGCCCGTATTCACACAGATCATGAGTGCGATACAGTAGAAGAGATGCATGAGCGTATTGCAAGAGGTATTTACGTTCTACTTCGTCAAGGTTCTGCATGTCACAATTTAAGACCTTTAATTAAAGGTTTAACGCCACAAAACAGTAGACGTTGTTTACTTTGTGCAGATGACTGTCAACCAAAGACTATTCTTAGTGAAGGACATTTAGACAATCACTTACGTATATGCGTAGAAGAAGGCATTGACCCAATCATTGCCCTTCAAATGGCAAGCTTAAATGCAGCAGAATGCTTTGGTCTTGATGACCGCGGAGCGATTGCACCAGGCTTACGTGCAGATATTGTACTTTTAGATAACTTAAAAGACTTCAACGCTGGGCGTGTCTTCATTGCAGGGCAAGAAGTGGCAGAGGGTGGTCACTATGCACTCCCAATAGAAAAGCATGATATTGCTACCACTAAAGGGAGCTTCCATGTCAAAGATTTCTCAGTAGAGAAGCTGCGTCTACCTATTCACTCTGAAAAAGCCCATTTGATTAACATCTTACCAGGTGGTGTGGTAACAAGTAAGCAAGTTGCTACGATCAAGCGTGATGCAAATAATGAATTTGTTTATGACTCAGAAGTAGATATTGTAAAAGTAGCTGTTGTAGAACGTCATCAAAATACAGGGAATGTAGCAGTAGCCTTACTAAAAGGTTATGGCATTACAGAAGGTGCAGTGGCGCTTTCAGTAGCCCATGACTCACACAACATTATTGTAGTAGGTGTAAATGATGAGGATATGGCATGTGCTGTAGAAGAACTCATTAAACAAGATGGAGGAATCATTCTTGTCAACAAAGGTGAAGTTATTGAAAGTATGCCAATGCCAATTGGTGGTCTTATGAGTGACCAAAGTGGAGAGTGGGTAGATGAAAAACTGACTCGTATTCACAAAATAGCTCACGAAGTGCTTCATATTAGTGAGGATGTAGAGCCAGTTATGACCCTTTGTTTCATGTCACTTGCTGTTATTCCAGAGATTAAATTAACAGATATGGGCTTATTTGATGTAAAACAGTTTGCCTTTATTCCAATTGAGGCCTAGAGCCAATAAACTTCAAAACTGAAAACTTAGGTAGAAACTCAAATTTCAAAGTTTAGCCTAGGTATCAACTTTTAAGTTTGTATAGGTTCAAGAGTGCTTAAAAGTTGAGAAACGCTAGTGCTAAACAAGCCAGGAGGAAACACTGCTATGCTTAAGAATTTTACGCGTATTCCGCTTTTTAGTACAGGGGATGTAGGAGGACTTACTTACATCTTAACCAATAATATCGTTAACTATTTAATTGTTATTGCTACACTTTCAGGGGTACTTGCTTGGCCAGATGAGTTAGTGTTTGGTCGTGTAATCCCTGGAATGTCTATAGGACTTCTTTTAAGTGGGCTTTACTATGCCTATATGGCGTGTAAGCTTGCTAAAAAAGAAGGAAGAACTGACGTTACAGCACTTCCTTCAGGAGTATCTACACCAGCCATGTTCGTTATTTTATATGGTGTTATTATGCCACTTAACTTTGCGTTAGAAGATCCATACTTAACATGGAGTGCAGCCATTGCCGCATGCTTTATTGGTGGGTTAGTTGAATTTTGTGGAGGCTTTATTGGTCCATGGATGAAAAAACGTATTCCAAGAGCAGCATTACTTGGAACGGTTGCAGGGATTGGGTTCATTTGGATGGCGACACAAGGGGTATTTGATGTGTTTAGTGATCCAGTTGTAGGTCTTCCCATTTTACTTGTTGCCATGGTTGGGGTATTTGGTGGGTACTTATTCCCTAAAAAGATTCCACCACTTGTAGTAGCAGTAGTAGGGGGCATAGTGTATGCCTTTGCTATTGGACGTACCCAACTTGACTTTTCAGGGATTGGTTTCTACTTCCCAAATCCAAAGGATTCTGTTCAAGCGTTAATCAATGGATTTGCAGTTGTAGCCCCATACCTTACGATTATTATTCCGATTGAAATCTATAACTTTGTAGAAACAATGGATAATGTAGAAGCAGCCAATGCAGCAGGAGATAACTACAGCATTCGTGAAGCACAATTTGTAGATGGGATCTGTACCATGATTTCCGCTATCTTTGGTGGAGTTGTACCCAATACTGTATGGCTTGGACATGCAGGCCTTAAAAAGGCGGGCGCAGGGATTGGGTTCTCTTGGCTCGGCGGTATATTGCTAGGCCTTGCAGGAGTACTTGGACTCTTTACTTTCTTTAGTGCCCTTGTACCACCAGCAATTTGTGCCATTACCTATCTTTGGTGTTCTGTCATTATGGTATCTCAAGCTTTCAAAGCATGTGATGCAAAACACTATGCAGGGATTGCTGTAGCTATGATACCACCTGTTGCAGATTTTCTTTTCACTCAAATTACAGGTGCAGTAGGGATTGCAGATATTTGGACAGAGACTTTACCATCAGGACTTGTAGGATATCAAGCAGATGTTTCTCAGTACTTAATGGACCACGGTGTGATGTGGAATGGTGTACCAGCTGTAAAGTCAGGAGCCATCATTATCGGGATTATTTTAGGTACAATGGTTGTCTTCATTATAGATAGACGATTGGACAAAGTGGGTGTTACAGCACTTGCAGGTGCAGCTCTTGCACTATTTGGATTTGTACATAGCGCAGCTCTTGGATTTTATCCAACTTCACCATTTGTACTCGGTTACCTTATTGTAGCAGGGCTTTGCTTCCTACTTCATACAGGGCGCGGCAAATGGTTCGATGCACCAGAGGACTTTGACTACGTATAAGTAGAAACAAGCGATAACAATATAGGCAAAAGAGGCTATGGAAACATGGCCTCTTTTGTTGCACAAAGGGATAGAAGCACCACAGAGGAAGTAAAGTAGGTAGCTATTTTATTAAATTAGAGGTTAAAAATGTAAAGGCAAGAAAAAAGCAAGAAAAAAATCCTAGAAATATAATATTTTTTTGATATAATTAAAGATGTAATTCAAACAAAATAACTTCGGTAGGTGAGGCTACCGTAGGGATATGGATTGTTACCGCAAAATGGTGGAGACACTATGAGTTGGTCAGCAGGGGGTGTCGAAGCCAAGGCATCACCTAACACAATTTCACCGCCCTACGATGCTAAAGCTTGAACGATGAAATTAGTAAGGTGTATATACCCTTCGTCATTGTGATGCTTTGGCGAGGGGTTTTTTATTTTGTTTAATATAAATTGAGGAGGTGAGAAGAATGGAAGCAGGCAGTAGTAGTACCGGCACGGGATCTGATAAGCGGTATAGAGGTGAAAAATGTGAGGACCCACCTCAGTCAACCATTTTTCTCACAAACGAAAGTATAAATTGAATATTTTCTTGCTGTAAAGGTAAGTCATCAGATTTCGTGTCTATCCAACTTGAGGCTATTTGAAATAAGGGAGGCTTTAGACATGAAAAAGAATATGTATATGAACCAAAAAGAAAGAATGATGAGACAACAAGAAGCAAGAGCAGGTGTAATTAACAAATGGCTATTAAATGTAGCCCATAAACGTAAAGATGTAGTGCTTGAGAGTATGGACACTTCTGTAGAAGGTTTAAGTCTAGAACAAGTTGAAAAAATGCGAGAAAACTGTGGACTTAATGTCATTAGTCATGAAAAAAAGGAGTCTTGGGTCAAGCGTCTATTAGGGGCATTTATTAATCCTTTTACGATAGTTCTTTTAATACTTGCGACCATCTCTATTGTGACAGATGTTATACTAGCAGGACAAGGAGAAGCAGACTTTACAACCGTTAGTATTGTCCTAACGATGGTGACTATTAGTGGGGTACTGCGCTTTGTGCAAGAGACTAGATCAACCCATGCGGCGGAGCAGCTAAGCGCCATGGTGAAAACCACTACATGTGTACAACGTCAGGGGGTTGGCAAAGTAGAGATTGTGTTAGAAGAAGTTGTAAATGGTGATATCATTGTGTTATCAGCAGGAGATATGGTGCCAGCAGACCTTAGAATGATAGAAGCAAAAGACTTATTTATCAGTCAATCAGCCCTAACAGGAGAAAGTGAACCTGTAGAAAAAGTAGTGGAACTGAAAAAAGGCAAAACTTGTGAAATAGCTATGGAGTGTGACAACTTAGCTTTTATGGGGACTAATGTAATAAGTGGAACGGCACGAGGTGTTGTTGTTGCCATTGGGGATGAAACCTTGTTTGGCAATCTATCTAAAACTATAGTAAGTACTCAAACTGTTTCAAGCTTTGAAAAAGGGGTAAACTCAGTTTCTTGGCTATTGATTAAGTTTATGATGGTAATGGCACCTGTGGTGTTATTTGTCAATGGCTTTACAAAAGGAGACTGGGTAGAAGCCTTAATGTTTGCGCTTTCAGTAGCAGTAGGTTTAACACCAGAAATGTTACCTATGATTGTGACTACCAGTTTAGCCAAAGGCTCTGTAGCGATGGGCAAAAAGAAAACAATCGTGAAGCATTTAAATGCGATTCAAAACTTTGGTGCAATGGATGTCTTATGCACAGATAAAACAGGTACACTGACACAAGATAAAGTCGTTTTAGAATATCATTTAGATATTCATGGTCAAGAAGATGAACGTGTTTTAAGACATGGATTTATGAACTCTTTTTATCAAACAGGACTTAAAAATTTAATGGACATTGCTATTGTTGAGTATACACAAAAAATTGGGAAGCAAGATATGTTTGCCACGTACACCAAAGTAGATGAAATCCCATTTGATTTTGAAAGACGTCGTATGAGTGTTGTGCTTAAAGATGAGTGGCATAAAACACAAATGATTACAAAAGGTGCAGTTGAAGAGATGTTAGGGATTTGCATGTATGCAGAGTATAAAGGGGAAGTGACTGCGCTTACACCAGCTATTAAAAAAGAAATTCTTCAAACGGTTGCAACGTTAAATGATAAGGGCATGCGTGTCATAGCAGTAGCACAAAAAACAAATCCTTCTGTAGAGGAAGTCTTTTCTGTAAAGGATGAAAGAGACATGGTACTTCTTGGGTATCTGGCCTTCTTAGACCCACCTAAAGTAACTGCACAAGAGGCAATACGCTCACTCAATGAATACGGTGTAGAAGTCAAAGTATTGACTGGGGACAACGAAAGAGTAACAGCTTCTGTATGCAAGCAAGTGGGCCTAAGTGCGGATAAAATTTTGTTAGGTGCTGATATTGAAAAGATGAGTGATGCAGTACTTGCACGAGAAGTAGAAAAGCATAGTTTATTTGCGAAGCTTTCCCCACAGCAAAAGACAAGGATTGTAAGAATCCTTAGAAACAATGACCATGTCGTTGGCTTTATGGGAGATGGAATCAACGATGCTGCAGCAATGAAAGAGGCAGATGTAGGTATTTCAGTAGATACGGCAGTAGATATTGCCAAAGAGTCAGCAGATATTATTTTGCTTGAAAAAGACTTAAATGTGTTGGAAGAAGGTATTATAGAAGGACGCAAAACGTTTGGAAACATGATTAAATATATTAAAATGACAGCCAGTTCTAATTTTGGGAATATGTTTTCTGTTTTAGTGGCCAGTGCCTTTTTGCCTTTTTTACCTATGCTTTCTATTCAACTGATTGTACTCAATTTGATTTATGATATTTCTTGTATTTCTATTCCTTGGGACAATGTAGATAAGGGATTTTTGAAGAAACCACGCAAATGGGACGCATCTTCTATCGGTAGTTTTATGGTATGGATTGGACCTACGAGTTCAGTGTTTGATATTGTGACGTATGTATTGATGTATTTTGTGATTTGTCCTATGGTATGCGGTGGAGGCTACTATGAACCTGGTGTAGACCAAACTTTATTTATGGCACTGTTCAATGCAGGATGGTTTGTAGAGTCATTATGGTCTCAAACTTTGATCATTCATATGATTCGCACACCAAAGATTCCATTTATTCAAAGTAGAGCCTCTTTAGCTGTTGGGGTTGTCACTACAGTGGCTATTGGTATCGGAACGATTATTCCTTATACTTCACTTGGAACTGTACTTGGAATGTATGCAATGCCTCCTGTTTACTTTGTATGGCTCATCGGAATTATAGTGGCATACATGATGCTTGCTACGCTCTTAAAGAAAATTTATGTAAGAAAATACGGTGAATTACTTTAAGTGGGAGGGACTAAAATGAGTAAAAAAGCATTGGTAATTGGGATGGAAGCAGAGCTATGTACATGGATTTATGAGCAACTTGCAGGTAAAAGAAACGATAATGAAGCGCTTCAAGAACTATTAGAAGGACTAAAGGGACTCAAAGAAATGGAGTACGGCTCATTGATTTTAAGTAGAGATGAGCAAGACACGCTACATGAGGGTATGGAAGAGAAGATTCAAAGTGGAGCGTTGATGATAGATAAGGTCAATAGAAGTGTGTCCTATGGGCAGGACCTCATTCAGCTCACGCCTAAAGAATTTGATATTTTATGCTTACTTGCCAGTAATAAAGGGAAAATTTATTCCAAAGAGCAGATTTACAGTAATGTATGGAAAGAAGCGTATACTTATGATGATAGCAACATTATGGCTCATATCAGAAAGTTGAGGAAGAAGATTGAGCCAGATCCAACCCATCCTATATTTATTCTTACTATATGGGGAGTTGGGTATAAGTTTATCAATCCAGTGCATCTTCCATGAATGGTCGGCTAGAGCCTCTTGGTCAAACAAAATGATGAGTATAGGTAAAGTGAATTTGCCTTACCCATGATTTTGTCAGGCCAAGAGGCTTTTAGTGTTTTGAAGAGAAGGTTTTAATAAATGTTAAAACGTGATAAAATCTTGAAGTAGAGAGTAAAAGAATAATTAGAAATATAAAAGGAGCGTTCACCTTGCCAAACCTATTTGACGGAATCAAGAAAGTTTCAGAAGACGAACTTAGAGAGCAGATTGCCTTACTAGAAACTTTCACTATGACCAACTTATCTAAACAAACAGGACAAAAAGTAGCAAAAAAACTTGTTCAAGCAACTAATCTTGTTGCAGGACTTATGAAAAAGGCACCTTTCCAAGCACCGGAAGTACAGAGTACAGAAGAACTTATAGAAAAAAATAAGCTTCAATGGCAAATGCTAGACCGAGAGGCCTTAGAGCAACATCTTAAAAATGTTTTAAAGCAGAAAAGTCAAAGTCTGAAATCAGGTATTATAGATGCAGATGCTTCAGCAGATGCTCTTTCAGTATTTATGATAGATCAGGCGGCTGAACTTTATGGGATCAAAGAAGAGCTTCTCCCTTCTCAAAAAGCAGATTTGATTAAAAAGTGTTATGAAGATGAGATGAGAGACTTCCAAAAAGAAATCCAACAGGCACTTCAAGCCCAACAAACACAAGCATCTACAGAAGGTATACAAGGGGAAGAAGCAGAGAAGAACCTAGAAGAGGAAGCCTTTGACATTCAAGCTGCTGAACGGATAGATATAGATGCAGAAAGTGATATTCAAGTACATAGTAGTATGCTAAATGAGGAAGTAGAAGGTTACCCTACAGAACAACCACAAGCGCAACAGCTTCTTCGCATGAGGCTAGAACAAAGTATTGGTGCACTCCAGTTGCCACTTGGAAAAAATAAATTAATACGCGAATTATTTGCACAGCTTATAACCCTTAGCGTCTGTCAAGAAGGTGGACAAATGGCTATAGATGAATCAGATTTGCCAAGTTTCCTACCGCTTAGAAATAGACAAAAGCTAGAACAAAATTACCAAGACTTAATGAAACAGCAATATCAAAATGAAGCACACTACCAACAAGTTTTACAAAGCCTCTTAGCGATAGAGGGTGATATTAGTGCTAAAAAGCGAGTTATTGAAAGAGAAGAGCAACAACAAGAAGAAACAAAAGGGCGTATAGAGAAGCTTATAGCAGAAAAGAAAAATCTACAAAGTAAGCTGGATGAGCAAAAAGATGGACTATCTTTATCCCAAGAAGAGGATATTCTAGCACAGCTTCAACAGCTAGAAATGACCGAGCTACGTACAGCCAAAGAAATGAAGATGAAAGAAACGGAAATTATTACCTATGAAGGTATGTTGATGATGAGCAAAGAAGAGATGCGTAGTGCAATTGCTTATATTGATATTTTCACCAGAAAAAAAGAGGACATTACACCAGAGCTTCAAAAGGTACTTGCTAAAAAGGATGATACAGCCCTTCGCATACACAGTGAAAAAGCAGCGAGACAAAAGGCTTTAGAAGAAAAGTGGCAAGCGATTTATAGTGGGTTTAAATTTGAGAAAGAATGTTTACAGACAGTACATACAACCTTTACGCTATATGAGCGCTTAGACATTGAAAGGGCCTTGTTAGAACTTCATAGTATGGAAGATGTGAAGGCACTTAGCTGGGGAGAATTAGAGAAGAAAGACTATGAAAGCTTTAAAATCTTACCAGATGAGCATGAACTCCATCACATGGTGTTTAGTTTAGTAGATGAGACGATAAGTATTATTGTTTATGAGCCACTAGAAGAAGAGCACTTGAAGGCACGTATTGTAAAAGTATTTAAGTACAATGAACATGAACCTGAAAATGAGTAAAATAAAAGAGCTGCCTACGCTGGCAGCTCTTCTGTTTTTTATAGCATAGCTTTGTAAAGGGCAATAATATCCTCTACACTTGTATCTTTTGGATTACCAGGTCTACAAGCATCAGCGTAAGCAGATTCAGCTAAGAAAGTGATGTCTGCTTCTTTTACGATATCTGTAAGTGTAGCTGGGATACCTACATCTTCTGAAAGTTTTTTAACAGCATCAATAGCAGCTTGTCTGTATGTAGCTTGGTCCATAGCATCTACATTTTCTACACCCATAGCACGTGCGATGTCTCTGTATTTTTCTCCTGTAGCTTCAGCGTTATAAGCCATAACTGTTGGAAGGATAATCGCATTTGCTACACCATGAGGTGTATCGTAGAGTGCACCAAGAGGGTGAGCCATAGAGTGAACAATACCAAGACCAACATTAGAGAAGCCCATACCTGCAATATATTGACCAAGAGCCATACCTTCACGGCCTTCATCTGTATTTGCTACAGCACCTCTTAAAGATTCTGAAATAAGTTCAATGGCTTTAATATGGAACATGTCTGACATTTCCCATGCGCCTTGTGTGATATAACCTTCAATAGCATGTGTTAAAGCATCCATACCTGTTGCAGCTGTTAAGCCAGCAGGCATGCTAGACATCATATCAGCATCTACAACAGCGATTGCTGGAATGTCATGTGTATCTACACATACAAATTTTCTGTTTTTCTCTACATCTGTAATAACGTAGTTGATTGTTACTTCTGCAGCTGTACCTGCTGTTGTTGGAACAGCAATAATTGGTACACATGGGTTTTTAGTTGGTGCAACACCTTCAAGGCTTCTTACATCACTAAACTCAGGGTTATTGATGATGATCCCAATGGCTTTTGCTGTATCCATAGCAGACCCGCCACCTACAGCGATAATGTAATCTGCGCCAGAAGCTTTGTAAGCTTCTACACCATTTTGTACATTTTCAATAGTAGGATTTGCTTTAATGTCTGAGTACATTGTGTAGATAAGGCCTGCATCTTCTAAAACTTTTACAACTTTACCTGTTACACCAAATTTGATAAGATCTGGGTCAGAGCAAAGGAAAGCTTTTTGGAAGCCTCGTTTGGTTACTTCTTCAGAAATGTGACAGATTGCACCTTTACCATGATAAGATATTTCATTTAATACGATTCTATTTGCCATTTTATATATCTCTCCCTTAAATATAGAATATGTCAAAATAATAACAATATAAAAAGATTTAAACAAGTTACACAATTGGACAAGTGTAACAAAAGTTACAGAGACAGTCATATGTCACTAGAATAATAGGATATACAAAGGGTACTATTGTATATCAGACAAAAGTAAGGAGAGTTTGATTGGAAGTGCCTCAATCAGTAAGTCTGCTAACTGGTCTGGGGACAGTTCTCTATCCTGATTAATCCAGTTTATCGTCATGGCAATGGAGCCTCTACAATACATTTGAAGGAGAAAATCCGTTTGTGTATCCAGGGCCTGACAATCTAACTTGCTTTTGATAATATCTGAATAAAATTTATAGATACATTCATAGTCGTAATTGATAAGGGAGTTATAGTCGTTAGAGTTAAAGGCTTGTAAGAAGAAAATCTTTTCATCTATAATGAAGTTAAATTTCTCAATAAGGGCTTCTCTTAACGTATAACGAATACCCATTTGTTTAAAGGATTGTTGAACCAACTTTTCAAAGTACCAGTTAACTAAATCATATTTATCTTGGAAATGACGATAAAAGGTTTGTCTCGTCAGCTGACAATGTTCAACAATGTCTTTAACAGTGATTTTATCTAAGGATTGAGTAACCATTAAAGCTTTAATCGCAGTAGCAAATTTATATTTTGTTTTCATAGTAGTATCCATAAGTTGTTCCTTTCACAAAATTACACTTTATTTTAACATTTTATAAGCGGATTTTAAACCTCTATCTTTAGAAACCAAAATAAAGAAATAAATGTGTAATCAGGATAAATTTGTAAAAATAGAGAGAGTTTGTTGACATAATGAGTGGGTTCTTATATAATTCAATATTAATAGGATACCTTTAAGATAGTCCAGAGAGGCTAATAAGGAGTCGTACATTGAACGGTGTATTTATGTCTTAATATCTTAAAGAGGTATTGAGTCTTTTTTTTTGGTGTCCTAGCAAACTAACTAACAGGAGGGCATCATGACAAAATCGAAAAATCAAGTGAATAACTTAGCTATTAAAATGGCGATTGCATTAGGAAGTGGTCTACTTGCTGGAACACTTTTTATCTTTTTAAGAGAGTACCTAGTAGGAAATGGACAAGAAGGGGTATGGAATACTTTAAACTTAGTTCTATTCCAAGATATCAGTAGTAATAGTGAAGCTTTAGGAATCTTTTACATATTAGGGCAGTTGTTTGTAAATGCACTACAACTCGTTATTATTCCAATGGTCTTTACATCTATTGCACTTGCAATGTGCCGCATTACCGATACAAAGAAGCTAGGACGTATTTCTTATAAAACAGTCATGGGATTTTTAGCAACTTCGATTTTTGCCTTAGGATTTGCAGGTGTTATAGGATTCATCGCACATCAAGCGGGTGTTTTCCAAGTGAGTATTAGTAATATCAGTGCTCAAGTAGGAAGCGAAGGGAGAAATCCACTCTTAGTGATCTTAGATGCAGTGCCTAATAACGTGACAGGTGCCTTCACTCAAAACGGAAAAGTATTAAGTATCGTATTCTTAGCTGTTGTAACAGGACTTATTATTCATAAGTTAGAAGGCGAAATTGTGCTCTTGAAAAAACTTTTAGAAGAACTTAATAAAATGATTACAGTATTCTTAAGTTTTGTAATCACAAAGTTTGGCCCAGCTGCTATCTTTGTACTTATTACAAGAACATTTGCCATCTATGGTGTAGAACACTTAAAACCAGCACTTGCTTATGTAGGGATTGTAACGGTTGCACTTCTTGTTTTCTTAGTGGTAGGGTATGCACTCTTTATCCTTCTTGCAACACGCTTAAATCCCATTCCATTTGTAAGAAAGATTGCTAAAGTGGCACTCTTTGGATTCTCTACTTCTTCATCAGCATCTACACTTCCGCTGAATACACAAACAACAGTAAACGAGCTTGGGGTAAAAGAAGAAGTTGCCTCTTTCATTCTTCCACTTGGAATGACCATTAATATGAATGGGACAGCCATCATGCAAGTGATTGCAGCTATCTTTATTGCATCTAGTGCAGGTTATGAAATAACACCAGGACGTATTATTACAATAGGTCTTCTAGCACTTATTGCATCAGTGGGTACACCAGCAGCGCCTGGGGCAGGGGCGATTATCCTCTTTACTGTACTGACAGGTATGGGATACCAAAATGATGCAGCAGTATTGGCATACTCACTGATTCTTGCCATCAACAGACCAGTTGAAATGCTTGTTACAGCATTAAATGTAGTGGGAGATGCAGCAACGGCAGTTGTAGTAGCTAAGTCAGAAGAGAGTTTTGACGAATCTATATACTACCAATAAAATAGAGTAGGTAAGGGCCTTATCCAGTGTAATGGATAAGGCCCTTATTTTTGAATAAATGGATAACATAAGTAAGTAAATGGAACTTGTAAATTCTACTTGTGCAATAAAGAAAAATAGCATAAGATAGTGGTTTAGGATAAGTAGAAGAGGAAGTTGAGGCACATAAAATATGTTGGATTCGGTGATTTTAGAACAAGAAAAAGCTTACTTAAAGCAAACTATAGATTTTTTAAAACAAGAGATTCACAAAGGGCTTGAAGGTGTAGATAAACAAAAAGCTACACTTTTAGGCATTCGTAAAGAAATGTGGGAAGAGGGTATGCATGCCATTGATGAGTTTGACCAAGCCATCGATATGAGCCAATATGTGAATATGGAAGCTATTGAAACTTCACAGTATAGGCATCAACTTGAAAAAGTCATGAACTATCAGAAGATGCTACCAGCACCTTACTTTGGACGTTTTGATTTTAAAGAAGAGGATGAAAGTGAAGAGAAGGTGTATATTGGGTATCATAATGCCATGAACGATGAAACTTACCAAGTGCTAGTCTATGACTGGCGTACACCTATAGCTGGCCTTTTTTATAATCATGAAGTAGGTCCAGCAAGCTACACAGCACCTTGTGGAGAAATAGAAGGGGAAGTGCTTCTTAAGCGTCAGTACGAAATTGAAAAAAGTGAGTTGAAGTTCTTCTTTGACTCAAGCCTTGCTATTACAGATGACATGCTTAAACAGACTTTAGGGCAAAACACTTCTCAAAAAATGCAAAACATTGTAGAGACCATTCAAAAGGAACAAAATCGTATTATTCGTGATGAGAAAAATGATGTGCTCATTGTACAAGGTGCTGCTGGAAGTGGGAAAACATCTATTGCCCTACATCGTATTGCCTTCCTTCTCTACAATCAAAGAGAAAAGGGTTTAACCCATAAAGATGTTATGATTTTATCTCCAAATAGTGTCTTTGGAGACTATATTGCAGAAGTACTGCCAGAACTTGGGGAACAAAATGTAGAATGTGCCACACTGGAAGATCTATTTGAAGCTTACTTTGGAAACTATATTAAGATGGGTAAGAAACATAGTCAATTAGAAGCCATCATGAGTAGTGCCAATAGAGAAAGAATAAGAAGTGCAGTTGGCTTTAAAGGATCTTATAGCTTTATGAATATATTAGACCGATATATAGAATGGATTGAAAAAGAAGGCATTGCCTTCAAAGATGTGTATTACAGACAAGAAAAGATTATGGGTGCTCAAGAACTAAGAACTCAGTTTTTAGATAACGCCATTAAGATGTCTGTCATCAAACGTTTAAAACGTATTGAAAAGATTTTGACCGAGCGTATCAAACCTTTAGAGAAAGAATACTATAAAGAAATGGTACAGGCATTAGAAAACGATCAAAAGAATAGGCTAGATGAAAGGGTAGAGGCAAAGCGACTTGTACAAGAAGCGTATGACAGATACATGAATCAAATCACACGCTTTACCCGTCTTAATGTCTTAAGAGCCTATGAGAAGCTTATGCAAAAGCCAAAGTTCTTCTATCAATTTGTAAAGGGTGAAGCCTTGCCAGAAGGTATTGAAGGAATGCTTAAGCATACAGCTAAGTGTTTAGAGCAAAAGCAGATTGCTTATGAAGATGGTGCAGTACTCTTATATCTCAAACTTCAATTAGAAGGAGAAAGCTTATATTCATCTATTAAACAAATTCTCATTGATGAAGCACAAGATTATTATCCAATCCACTACAAAATATTTAAGTCAATCTTTAAAAATTGTCAGTACACTATACTTGGAGACTACTGTCAATCTATTGAAAAACCAATTGAAGCATCCATTTATGATGGGATTATGCAAATCCTTCAACCTAAATCTGGATTACAAATTGATTTGCTTAAAAGCTACCGCTCCACTTACGAAATCTGTGAATTTTCAGGCAGGTTAAGGGGAAGTGACCAACAGGTTATTCCATTTGAAAGACATGGTGAGGTACCTAGGCTGATGGCTGCTAAGGATGAAACAGAGCTGATGGCACATATGCGTCAGACATTAGATGATTATATTGCCAAAGGCTATAAGCAACTTGCTGTTTTATGCAAGAATAAAAAAGAGTCTCTATACTTACAAGAAGTCCTTAAGGACTACAAAAGTCTAACAGGCAAACTTATTATAGGGCCTATCTACGAGGCTAAAGGATTAGAATATGATGCTGTGATGGTGTATCAAGCAAGTGCTAGTCAGTATTGTAATGAGTTTGATAAACAACTTTTATACGTGGCAGCTACAAGGGCGCTCCATGAAGTCAGTTTCCACTATGTAGGGGAAATGAGTCCTTGTTTAAGCGAATAATATATGGAAATTGACACAACCTAGATTCATCTATTGAATGAAGGAGTCTAGCGTGTGAAAACATTTATATTTTTAATCATTGTACTTTTGACTAACATTATTCAAGGCATTACTGGATTTGCAGGTACGGTATTGGCAATGCCCTTTACGATTTTACTCTTGGGGATAGAGGTTGCTAAACCACTTTTGAATATTGTCACCTTAGTGGCATGTGTCTTAATTGTATTTGAGTCCTACAAAGAAATTGTATGGAAAGAATTTTTAAAGATGACCGCCATTATGCTAGTGGGTGTATTTATTGGAGAATATATTTATGCGCTTTTTCCTGTGGATGTATTGCTTATTATCTACGCCATCTTTATTATTTTGATTGCCCTTAAAGGCATTTTTGTTAGAAAAGAATACGAAGTGACAGATGCGGTATTAATCGGTGTGATTGTACTTTCTGGAATTGTGCATGGCATGTTTTTATCTGGTGGACCACTGCTTATTATTTATGCAGTTAAGAAGCTTCCTAAAAAAGCAGCGTTTAGGGCCACCTTAGCACCTGTATGGATTGTGCTCAATAGCTATTTGTTGGTGAAACAGTTCATGGGTGGATTTATTACAACTCAAATTATGGTACTCTCCCTTATATCTGTCCCTATCTTGATTGTAGCTGTCATTGTGGGTAAGAAGTTGTATGAGCATATGAGCCAAAAAACTTTTTTAATGTTATCTTATATGCTCTTACTTATTTCAGGAATTAGTTTAATCCTTTAAAGCGGATTTATAGGATTAAAAGCTCTAAAAACCGTCAAAAGTTTTTAGAGCTTTTTATGTATAAACTTAAGTATAAAAATATGAAAAATAAGCTTGTAAAATTGAAAATTCAGAGTATAATAAAACTATAAGTAAGCGGTTGTGGTTCAATGGTAGAACACCAGCTTCCCAAGCTGGGAACGCGGGTTCGATTCCCGTCAGCCGCTTTTGTTATGTTTTATAATAAGGGGATGTAGCTCACTTGGGAGAGCGCTTGAATGGCATTCAAGAGGTAGGGAGTTCGATCCTCCTCATCTCCATTTCTTGTACAAACGTGATGCCTTGAATATCAGGGGATGGCGTTTTTATTTGCGCTTGGTATAAGCATCAGCCTTATGAAAGGCAGTTAGCAATACGAGAAGATGCACCCAAAGAGATAGTAGGTATTAAGCTACTTTGGACTATGTTCTTGTTCCACATTCACACTTTCATATGAAAGGTTTTACCATTCCGGAGGGGATACAAACACCTTCTGAAATAGCACACTATGCAGTGCAAACTTTCAAAGAAGTTGTTCAAACCAATTTAGCTACAGGCATTGCTCACCCGTTTGACCCTTGCAGGTTCAATGAAGAAGAACATAGAATATTCTTCAAGAGTATTTCAGATGAGGACTTCATGGCATGTTTTGCATTAGCAAAGCATATAGGGTGTAAATTCCACTTTGGATCAGACACACACTCTATTGAAAAATTAATAAGAGTAGAAGAAGAACCTTATGTTATTCAAAAGTTAGGACTGACTTTTGTATTCTAGCATAAAGTATAGTGATGTTAGGCATTTGTGATAGAATGGAGAAGTTCAGTTTGGCTATTCTATATAGATGTGCAAGGGGAAATTTGAGACAGGAAGAAAGGCGATAAGAATCCGTGTGAACTGGATATTTTTGGTGAAGCATTATATGAAGAATAGATGAAGAAAAGATTGCTTGAATAAGAGATAAGGTATAAAATAGATAGAAGATAGAAGAAGTAAAACTTAGGAAAACTTAAGATATAGAGGATAGGAATGTTAAGAAAGTTAACTTATAATACTAAGTAAAAGTAAAAGTAAAAGTAAAAGTAAAAGTAAAAGTAAAAGTAAAAGTAAA
>NZ_JAVVQU010000008.1:36010-72788 GCF_036655075.1 Niameybacter sp.
AAGTAAAAGTAAAAGTAAAAGTAAAAGTAAAAGTAAAAGTAAAAGTAAAAGTAAAGATACGGGAGGGTGCCATGCAAAAATCTATACCTCTTAAAGTAATGAGTTTCAATATGAAGCGCAATTATTTTGCCTTTGGAGACAATCGTTGGGCTTACAGAACGCAACTTATTGCAGCAATTATTAAAAATAACAAGCCAGATATTATAGGGACTCAAGAATTAACAGCTGAGAGCCTGAATGATATGTTAGCAATTTTACCTGAATATAGTTATGTAGGCAATGGAAGAAATGGTGAAGATAAAGGAGAGTATACGGCTGTTTTTTATCTTAAGGATAAATTTGAAGTAGAGGCACATAGCACGTTTTGGCTTTCTTCTACACCCCAAAAACCTAGTCGTGCATGGATGGCAGCATTTCCAAGGATTTGCACAACTTGTACATTGAGCTTGAAAGATAATTCAAATCAAAAAATTAATATTTTTAATACCCATTTAGACCATCTAAGCTATTTAGCACGTATTAATGGACTGAAGTTGATTACAAGAAAAATGGAAGAACAGTACGAAAAGTGTGCAGCACCTGTACTTCTTATGGGAGACTTCAATGCCACACCTTCAAGTAAAACTTTAACCAAGTGGTGCCAAGAGTTACTTTTGCAACGTGCCTTTTCTCTTGAAGATGCATATGCTAAGAAACATGGGGAAAGAGCTAGGCAAATTGGGCGTAGCTACCATGGATTTAAAGGAAAAGTAGTGGGTAAACCTATTGATTATATTTTTGCAAGTCATGATATAGAAATTCAAGATATAGAAATTTGCAGGGATAAAATTAATGAACGCTTTCCATCTGACCACTATCCCGTTGTAGCAAGGTTAGGATGGGCCTGTAGGTAGAATAAAACTAAATTTGTCAACGGCTAGAGATTGTGGTAGTATATAAACTTGTGAAAACACTTAGATGACACGTATCAATACAGACGAATGGAGAACTTGAAATATGTCTACTTTACCAAATTGCCCAAAATGTAGTTCAGAATACACTTATGAAGATGGGAGCCTTTTGGTTTGTCCAGAATGTGCCCATGAATGGACAGCAGCAGGTGCACAAGCAGAAGCAGAAGCTATGCTTATCAAAGATTCTAACGGAAATGTTTTAAATGATGGAGATACTGTAACAGTTATCCGCGACCTTAAAGTCAAAGGAAGTTCTTCTGTTATTAAAATTGGAACAAAAGTAAAAGGTATTAGATTAATCCACGAAGCAACAGATGGTCATGACATTGACTGTAAAATTGATGGATTTGGTGCTATGAAGCTTAAATCAGAAGTTGTAAAAAAAATCTAATATAAAAATATAGGCTGTCGCATTTGCGACAGCCTATACTTTTATATTAGAAGTGAAATGGTTAGCCAAGGGTATGCGCTAAAGCTTGTAATAGGCTTGTAAGGCCTAGACTATAAACAAGCAAAGATGCTGGTTTGCCCAGCACCACAATGGCGATAAAACGTTTATAGCTCATTTTAGTAAGCCCAGCGAGCATACATAGGAAGTCATCTGGCGCTACAGGTAAGAAGATAGCAAGGGCAAACCACTTGTCAAAGTGACTGCCTTTATCTAACCAACCAATATATTTTTTATAAGTATTTTGAGGTACAAAGGTTTGGATAAAAGTAGTTCCGTAGTATCTAGCCAGTCCAAACACGATAATAGAACCGATTAAAATACCCAAGTAATTGTATAAGAACCCGTTTATAGGTCCAAATAAAAGTACTCCAGCTACACAGCTGAGACCTCCAGGAATAATGGGAATAATGACCTGGATGATTTGAATAACGATAAAAATAACAGGCCCCCAAAGTCCTAGGCCTTGAATAAAAGCAGAAAGGTGTTTGGAAGATGTAAAGATGCCTTGCTTGAAACCATAAATGAGAAAGATGCTAGTCAGCACAATACCCAATATGGAAGAGATATGAATGAGTTTTTTGGTTAAAGTAGTAGTTGTTGTTGTTATGGTATTCATTTATATTCACCTTTTAGATCCGTTTGATTTACTATATTCATCATAACCGCAAAATCTTAATTTTTTTGGTGAAAAAATCTTAAGTTATCTTAAGGAATGATTAAGATTTATCCAGTAACATCCTATTGTATGCAAGATAGGAAAGACGTATAATCATCTTCACGGACGTAGTAAGTAGCATCACAATAAACTTGAAAGAGGGTGTGAATGTGAACAGACGTAAACAATGGATCGTAATCATGCTTTTAGCATGTGCAATAGGGGTTATGCCTGCTAGAATGTGGGCTAAGTCTATCAACCATTTGACAAAAGTGGTGACAGTAGGACAAGGGGAGATACTTGGAGACAAAGAAGATGAAGTGAATGCGCCAAAGCTTAATATAGAACTTAATGATGGTCTATCCAAAGGGGATAGATTTTATTTGAATTTAGAATCGGCAACGTGGACGACACAGTCTATGGACATTATAAAAATAGAAGCTAACGAAAACCAAGAAGCTGTACAAATCATTGGCAAACAAATGACACCTACCCAATTTGAGGTAGCAGTCGTAGAAGGAAGCGTAAAAGTGGGAACTATTTTGGAAATTCCCCTCTATGTGAAGGTAGAAGGTAAAAAAGGAAAAGTACAGATTGATAGTAACAATACAACGATTTCAGAAGAAACCTTAACTTTTGCCAACATTGCTTCGGGTAAGGCAAAGGTCTCACCTATTCAGCCTGTAGAAAAGGTTACAGAGAAAGGGATGCTCCCTCAAATTGTTATAGAAGAAACTTATGCAGGGCAGATGAGAAGTATGATTGAAAAGGGTGCACAAAGTACACTAGTGCTTAGACTAGACCATAGTGATTTTATATTTGAGCTGACAGATGAGGCAAAACTAGTAGGAAGTAAAGGCTTTGAGGGCATCAATCTGGGGAAAGAGGACTTAAAAAAAATAGCAGAGGGTCAACTTGAAATACATTTGCCAGAGCAGATTCAAAAAGTTCCTAAAAGTAATAAAGGGGCTTTTAAAATAGAAGGTATTGTTGTTAAAACAAAGGACCATCAACCTAGAAGTCAATCCGTTTCTGTAAGTGTATCAGGTGACTTGGTAGAAGAAAATAGATTCAAAGCTTTAGAATTAGGTGAATATAAGGTAAGTCTAAAAGTTGAAAATGAAAAATCTCTTTTAGGAGGGCGTATGCAAGAAGTAAGTTTTACCCTTCAACAGGATATGAAAGACTCCCTTTTAAAAGAAAGAACACTTGTGGTGGACATAAGTAGTGGTGTAGAACTGGTGCAGCAAGATGGTCAAGTAGAAGTGAAAATAGAGGGTGTACCCTATAAGTACCCTGCATTGATGGAACAAGAAAAATGTAGTGGATTTAGGATAAGTGCCCTAGACCAACCTGTGTTACAAGATAAACAAAATTTGAATTTTAAATTTCAAGTTAAAGTACCAGCACACTTTAAGGGCACAGTTGAGGCGTACTTAGAAGGTAGCGCACTCCCAAGTAGTATTGATGCAGTAGTCTTAGAAGTACAAGAGCCTGTTCAAGTAAAAATAGAGGCATTTGAAGCCCAAAGTGGTATGAAGGACCAGATGGGTGGTAGCATTACACTCGTTGAAAATGCAGCAGGTGCATTAAGACAAGGGAAAAAAGTATTTATTGGTATGGATACATCTATGCTCAAGCTGACAACACCCCCTCTTGTAGCGGTTACCCAAGGAGATTTAGTAGTGGGTGAGGCAAAGGTTGTAGATGGGGGTGTAGAGTTACCTATACTTACGCATTCCACTAAGCCAGCTACATTAGTAATCAAGCATTTTGGACTCACTTTAGATGGAACAGTACCTAAAGGTCGCTTTGAGGTGGGAGTAGGTGGACCGGCTCTATCTGACTTATCCATGGCAACCATGGCAACGGACAATCATTTTCAGCAGATAGACCCCGTAAAGGTAGAAGATTTTATCTTAGTGGATGTAGGACCTAAAAATCGTAAGGAAATCACTTTCAAATTAGGTGAAGAAGCCTATGCAGTAAACGGTAAGTATTATCATCTAGATGTACCGGCTTATTTAGAAGAAGGGCGAGTGATGGTACCTATGAAATATGTGGCAAAAGCATTAGGTATTGGAGTGGATAAGGTGAAATACAATGCAGATACACAGAAACTCACAGTTTATGCGAATAAAGTGATTGAACTAGAAATTAATTCAGATATGATGTATGTAGATGGTAAGCCGCTCACAATGCAAACTGCAGCTAAGTTGGTAAAGGGCTGTACAATGGTACCTATTGGTGAGGTAGCACGCGCACTGGACCTTACAGTGGATTGGAACAGTAAGTTAGAGACAGCTACGTTTATAGGATACTATGAATAAAAAATAAGTAGGAATAAACCTTTTATTCCTACTTAAAACCTTGTATAATTTAAAAGAAGTCGTTAGCATTTTAGGAGGATTTATGAGTTATAACGAACAATTAGAAGAACAATATGAAAGTTTTGAAGGTGACTTACGTAAGTTAGCTGAGTTGATTTGTCAGTTAGAACTATGGAGTGATGAATGTACTATTAATCATAAAAGAGAAGATGTAAAACTTGTGGAGTACGTAGAACTTCATAATAATTTAGAAACTTTAAAAGATGATTTAGAAGCTTTTCTTGCAGAACGTCATCAAGAAGAAGGCGAAACAGAGCGTTTAAGTGACTATCGTAAAGTCATTGAAGAAAGATTAGCAGCTTTTGCTGGAACCAAAGAGGGCATTCATAACTGGATGAAAGATATTAAGAACATTCAAGTCATGATTATGCGTTCAGATATTTTACAAGATCATAGAGCATTTATTGACAGTGTTGTCAAAGCATAATTTAAGCGCGGCGTAGGAGTCGTGCTTTTTTCTATGCCAGGAAGTTTCTTTGGCATGAGCTATTTTAAAGTATATTTATAATGAAAGAGGTGGAAAGATGGATTTAAAAAGAGTTCCTGAATTGTTACAACTAAACACAGATAGTATGAAATATAAAAGTGGGCAAGCACTTTATATGA
Source organism: Niameybacter sp. (assembly GCF_036655075.1). Lineage (NCBI taxonomy): Bacteria > Bacillati > Bacillota > Clostridia > Lachnospirales > Lachnospiraceae > Niameybacter > Niameybacter sp. The sequence goes on from NZ_JAVVQU010000008.1 coordinate 41,066, forward strand.
ATCAGTGTGTATGTGGAGAGTATGCACATACAACAGAAACTGGTGCAACATTTTATGCGAATGTTAAAGATGAGTATCACCGTCAAAGCTATACGTGTATGGCAAACATTGATGCTAGAAGAGGCACTATAGAAGCAAGTTGTGATTGCCAAAGTGCGATTCATTTATCGGGAAATGCTAAAATCTGTTCCCACGTTGTGGCAACGGTTTTAAAAGGAATAGAAAGCTTAAGAACACAAAAAGAAGTAGACCCAGATAAAGATGGGGTAGTCTATAGTCCCATGATTCACTTGAGTATGGAACCAGCCAGAAATGGTGGCATGAAGCTACAGTTTAGTATAGAAGGAATAGAAGTAAGCGAGCAACGTAAAATCTATACTGCTTTTAAAGAAGGTAAGAAACTTTATCGCTTACAAGATGGAAGTTGCCTAGATCTTGGAGAGCCTACCCTTGTAGAAAGCTTACAATTTATTGAAATACTAGGGCTTTATAATGACTTTGAGGCTTTGACTATACCACCATCTAAGATGTTTTATTTAGAACAATATTTAGAAGAGCATACAGCTTTCATAGAAGGGCAAGAATATGTCGCACAAGTTATGGCAAAGTCACGTAAAAAGCAAAAGGCAAATGCAGTGCCTACCCAATTACAGTCTGTATTAAGAGACTATCAGGAAAAGGGCTTTGAGTTTTTAAGTACTGTAGCGGGATACGGATTTGGAGGAATATTAGCAGATGAGATGGGACTTGGGAAAACGTTACAAGTCATTGCCTTCTTACTCAGCCAGCAGGATAAGAAAAGTTTAATCATTACGCCAACAGCCCTTGTGTATAACTGGAAAAAGGAATTTGAGAAGTTTGCCCCAAGTCTTAAAGTAGCTATTGTCCATGGACATAAGGAGAGAGGGCAACTCATCAATAAATACCAAGAGTACGATGTACTACTTACCACTTATGCCACTTATAAAAACGATATAGCTTTTTATAGTGGGAAAAAGTTTGATTTTGCTATTATTGATGAAGCACAAACCATTAAGAATCCAGATGCTGTATTGACACGTACCATAAAAACCATCAAAGCTTCTGTAAAATTTGCACTCACAGGAACACCTATTGAAAATAACTTATTGGAATTATGGTCTATCTTTGATTTTGTCATGCCAGAATATTTGTATTCTCGTTCTAAGTTCCAAAAAGTATTCATGAGTGATAACCATCAAATAGGTGCTTTAAAGGAGCTGATTAAGCCCTTCCTTTTAAGACGTACTAAAAAGGAAGTTGCGAGTCAGTTGCCAGATAAGATTGAACAAAAATTTTATGTGCCTTTAGAAGTAGAGCATGCTAGAGCGTATAGGGCCTTCACAAAGTTAGCAAAAGAAAAAGTGTTTCAAGAAGATGGAAAAGGTCTTTTAGCGTTTACCTACCTCACTAAGTTACGTCAATTAGCACTTATGCCAGAGTGGCTTGTAAAAAACTATGCAGGTCAGAACTCAAAGCTTGAGGTGTTAGTCAACCTTATTAAAGAAGCAGAGGGGAAAAAGATTCTTGTCTTTTCACAGTTTACTAAGGTTTTAGGGCATATAGGAGAGCGTTTGCAACAAGAAGGTATTGGCTATAGCTACTTAGATGGTTCAACTGAGGCTAAAAAGCGATTAGAGCTTGTAGACCAATTTAACGAGACGGATGACCACCAAGTCTTCCTCATTTCCTTAAAAGCAGGGGGGACTGGTTTAAATTTAACAAGTGCAAGTATGGTTATTCACTTTGATCCATGGTGGAATCCAGCTGTTCAAGACCAAGCTACAGATAGGGCGCATCGTATTGGGCAAAGTCAAGTTGTTAATGTGATTAGCCTTATTGCAAAAGGGACAGTGGAAGAAAGAATCGTAGAGCTCCAAGAAAGTAAAAAAGAGCTGATAGAAGCTGTGATGGAACAAGGATTAAATAATGAAGGTCTTTTGAAAAAGTTAACGACTGAAGAACTCGTTAGTTTATTTGAAATCATTTAACCAATAAGTGTGAGTATACGAAATGTTGCTTGCTTAAAGAAAGGGTTCATGATATAAATAATTAGAGAAGTATAATATTGATATTTTATAGGAGATAATAATATGAATAAGATAGGATTTAAAGCAGTTACAGTCATATCTATGGCAATGTTAATGGCTATGCCAGTATTTGCAAAAGAAACAACGATTAAAATTCTGCATACTAATGATGTGCATGCTAATGTAAAAGATGATGGTAAAGAGATTATCGGATTTGCTAAATTTGCTACTTTTATAGAAAATGAAAAAGCAAATGGAAATGTAGTTGTATTAGATGCAGGGGATATGTTCCAAGGCTTGCCATTTGCAAATATGGAACAAGGCCATAGCATGGTAGATATCGTTAACCAAGTAGGATATGATGCCATGACTATTGGTAACCATGAGTTTGACTTTGGTGCAGATAACTTAATGAGCCTTATTACAAAATTAAATTACCCTGTTATTTCAGCAAATGTGCTTAAAGGGGAAGAACAAGTTGTAAAACCTTATATTGTTAAAGACTTTGAAGATGTTAAAGTAGGTGTATTTGGTATGAGTACACCTGAAACAGCTTTCAAAACACATCCAGATAATGTAGTAGGTTATAGCTTTGAGGATATAGTAAAAACTGCAAAAGCAACAGTAGAAACTTTAAAGGAAACAGAAAAGGTAGATGTAGTTGTGATGGTAAGTCACTTAGGCCTTGATGAAGGAGACTACACATCTGACCTTGTAGCAAAGGGTGTAGAAGGGATTGATGTGATTGTAGATGGACATAGCCATACTACACTACCAGAAGGGCGTCTAGTAGAAGAGACTCTAATTGTAAGTACAGGGACTGCGCTTAAAGATATTGGGCAAGTTGAAATTGTAGTAGAAGATGGTAAAGTTGTTTCTAAGACACCAGTACTTCTTGACTATGCGGCATTTGCTGAAGTAGCACCAAAACAAGAGATTGTAGATGCGATTGCAAAAGTAGAAGAAGCGCAAAAACCTATTTTAGAAAAAGTAGTAGGAACTACAGCAGTTAAATTAGTTGGAGACCGCGAAGTTGTAAGAACAGGTGAATCTAATCTTGGTCAATTAGCAACAAATGCAATGCTTGACCTTACAGGGGCACAAGTTGCTATTACAAATGGTGGGGGTATCCGTGCCTCTATTGAAGCAGGCAATATTACTATGAATGATATGGTTACTGTATTCCCATTTGGTAACACAATTATGGTGAAAGAGATGAAAGGAAGCGATATCCTTGCAGCTCTTGAATATGGTGTAGATTCTTACCCAGAGCAAAAAGGTGCATTCCCTCATACAGCAGGTATCACTTTCACACTAAATGCTTATAAAGAAGTAGGCAACAGAGTAAGTGATGTTAAAGTAGCAGGTGAAGCACTTGAACTTGATAAAATGTATACAGTAGCTACCAATGACTTTATGGCAGCGGGTGGAGACGGTTACACAATGTTTGAAGCCTACCCAATCAAAGCAGAATACAATACTTTAATGGATACACTATTGGCTTTTGTTGAAAAATTAGGTACAGTAGAAGGCAAGTTTGAAGCGCGTATGAACGTAGTAGCAGAAGCTTCAGCAGGAGAAGTAATTCCTGCAACACCAGTTGTACCAGGGGTAGAAGTGCCAGCTGAAAAAATTGAAACTGAAAAAGAAGTAGCCCTTAGAGCTTACTTACAAAACAAAGGTTTCAAAGTGACTTTTGATGATGTAAACAAAATCGTTACAGCACAAAAAGAAGCTACAGTATTAACTTTCACATCAAATAGTAAAGCCTATACAGCAAAAGATGCAGATTCTAATGAAACAGGTGAGTTAAGTATTGCTTTAGCAGTAAAAGAAAATGTAACTTACATTAACCCAGCAGAAGTAGATGCAATCTTAGCTAAATTAGCACCAGCAGCTTAAGTCTAGTTGACAAGATGTGATGAAGATAGTATCTCATTCTACATAAATAATCCGATTTGAAAATTATATAAAAAGAAAGAGGTTATTGCCTAGGCAATAACCTCTTTCTTTTTATATAATTTTCTTCATGCATCTACTAGAATGAAGTATTAATCTAAGTGGACAGTAGGTGTATTATACACCGATTCATCAAACTCATTTTCTTGTTTTGCAATAAGGATTGTACATACGTTATCCCCTGCTACGTTAATCCCTGTACGAATCATATCTAAGATTCTATCAATACCCATAATAAGGGCAATGCCTTCAACAGGAAGATTTACAGAAGCCAGTACCATAGTAAGCATAACAAGACCTACACCAGGTACACCAGCAGTTCCGATAGAAGCAAGAACAGCTGTTAAGATGACCATAATATAGTCGCCAAATCCTAGTGGAATACCGTAGATTTGAGCAATGAATACGACTGCAACCCCTTGCATAATAGCTGTTCCATCCATGTTGATAGTAGCACCTAGAGGGAGTGTGAAGGAACTTACGCGTTTAGATACACCAAATTGTTTATCTGAAGATTCAAGTGAAAGGGGTAGTGCAGCACTTGAAGATGCAGTTGAGAAGCAAAGGTTAAAAATAGGCATAAACTTTTTCACAAATACTTTTGGGTTAAGCTTTCCGATAAATACAAGCATACCTAGGTAAACAATGAAGAATTGAATGCCAAGTGCAAGTAAAATACAAGCAGCATACTTAACTAGTGGCATAAGGGCAGAAAAGCCAAAAGTTGCAAAGGTTGTAGCAACTAGAGCAAATACACCATAAGGCGCAAATTGCATAATGAGTGTTACGAGTTTAAGAAAGACTTCATTTAAGCCTTCAAAAAGACGAAGGACAGGTTCAGCTTTTTCGCCAACAAGTGTAATACTAATGCCGACAATAACAGCAAAGAATAAAACACCGAGTACGTTTCCATCGGCAAAGGCCATGAAAATGTTAGTTGGAATGATTTGAAGTAAGGTATCAATAAAGTTTATAGAAGTAACTTCGGATATACCTTGTCCGAGAACAACACTGTTTAAATCAATTCCAATACCTGGTTTGATAATGTTAGAAACTGTAAGTGCAACTACAATAGCAAGAGCAGTAGTTGCTACATAGAAAATCATTGTTTTACTTCCTATACGACCAACCTTTTTGATATCATCTAAAGAGGCTGTAGCATAGACGATAGATACAAAGATAAGTGGTACAACAAGTAATTTAATAGCATTTAGGAAACCTGTTCCAAGTAATTTGAGTATGCCATCTAGCATTAATGTTTGCTTAATGAGTGGTGAGGTAATAGTAGAAAGGACTACTCCAAATACGGCACCGAGAATAAGCGCTAGAAGGATTTTCGTTGTTAAATTCATTTTTTTCATCTGTATACCTCCTAAGATGTCATATGTATAGGGTAACATAAAAATAGATTGTATACAAGTATTTAGGATTGAGATAAAGTTATAGATAAAAATAAAGTAGATAGTATTCTACGGTATTTTAGAATACTATCTACTGATAGTTACTTTATATAAGGATATGTTCACTACGTTCTTTTGCTTCACTAATCGTTGTACGTACATCGCGTAAAACTTTTGAAAGATTATCTAGACATTCTTTATCCACATTGTAGTTGAGGAAGAACTCTTCAATTTCTTTGCTTGTAATTTGAATCATATTGGTGGTATCAATGAACTGAGTGAAGTTGTGACTGAGATGGGCATTGTTAAACTTAGCCAAATCTCGTTTAATAAATTCCACTACTTGTTCTTGATCTGAGAAGATACCCTCCGGAATGGGATAGGGTTTGATACGTTGGAGGAAATATTTGTTCTTTGCATTAATGTTGTAACAATAGGAGACCTCAGTACCACTTGAATCAAAAGATACAAAGTACATAATTCCCTGTACTTGTTGTATATCTTTGGCACCTAGACAACGTAGCCTAGCTTCAATCGTATCTCCTTTAACAGAGTTGACATTCATTTAGACACATCCTTTCTTGAAAAACTTTAAGAACTACTTCTATTTTACGCAAAACGAATGAATAGGTAAAGTGTTGCAATACAAATAGATAGAAGCATAAGTGGAAAACCCACCTTGAAGTATTTCCCAAAGGTTAGTTTGTAACCGTTCTTTTCACCAATATTAGCAAGAACAACATTGGCAGAAGCTCCAATGAGCGTTCCATTTCCGCCTAAGCAAGCGCCGAGAGATATAGCCCACCAAAGGGGAAAGATATCAATACCTTGGTTGCCCATTGTAAGCACTAATGGGATGAGGGTTGCCACAAATGGAATATTGTCTAAGAAAGCAGATACGATGGCAGATAGCCAAAGTAATACAATCATAGTCATAACAGGATTGCCAGCAGTAAGATTAATCAATGTATTTGCCAGTTTATGGATCAAGCCTACTTGTTCAAGGCCTCCTACAAGGACAAATAAACTGATGAAAAAGGCTATAGTAGGCCATTCAATACTCGTCATAATCTCTTCAACATCTTGTTTTCCAATAAGTAACATGACAACAGCACCTGTAAGTGCTACTGTACTTGACTCAATATGGAAAGTCTGATGCGTGATGAATCCAAATAAAATGAATCCCATAACAACAATACTTTTAATGAGTAAACTCTTATCTTTAATGGTTTTACGTTCATCAAGAGATAAAATTTCTTTTTTATAAACATCATCTACAACAAGCTGTTTATGATATAAGAAATATAAGAGTGTGAGTGTGATAATTAAGATAACAACGGCACATGGGGCTGTATATATTAAGAAGTCGTTGAACCCAAATCCGGCAGCACTACCAATCATAATATTAGGAGGATCCCCGATAAGTGTTGCAGTACCACCTATATTAGAGGCTAGAATTTCTGTAATTAAAAAGGGGATAGGATTGAGTGACAAAATCTGTGTAATAACCAAGGTCATAGGACCAATCAGGAGGACTGTGGTAACATTATCTAAAGTAGCAGATAAGACAGCTGTAATAATGGCAAAGCTTAAAAGAATTTTCCAAGCATCTCCTTTAGCCTTTTTTGCAGTAAAAATAGCAATGTACTCAAAAAGTCCTGAATTTTTAACAACAGACACGAAAAGCATCATTCCAATTAGGACGCCAATAGTATTAAAGTCAATATAGCTGATGACTTTATTAGAAGGGATAATTCTTAAAAGAACCATAAGTAAGGCACCACTCATAGCTGCAACAGTACGATCAATCTTTTCCGTCATGACAAAAAACATCACTAAAAGGAAAATAAGGAGCGCAATAATTTGAGTAAAATTCATGAAGAAGGACTCCTTTCGAGTTCAAATCAAACTTAAATAAATCGATAGTCATAATATGCCTCAAAAACAAGAAAAACAATGCATCATTTGTAAGAAGATAATGGAAGATTAAAAGAAAGCATTAAAAGAAAGATTTATATAAGGGAACCTTTTATATCATTTAAAGCGTATAAGAACAAATGAGTTTGATTAACCTATCTATTAAGTAAGTGAAACTTTCAAGAAGGTGAGGCAAGTCTATGAAGAAAAATATGAAAAAGAATATGAGAAGAGTAAGCAAAGTTATTAAACGTATACCGTTTACAAAACCAGAACCAATTAAAAAGCAAAATAATGTGGCTTGGTGGTTACTAGGTTCAGCAGTGGGTGCGGCAACTATTGCAGCGCTGAGTATGAAGAAAAAAGATAGTTATAAGAAGGATTCAACAACTATGAAAGTACCGCTTAGACATTTTCCTTACGAGTATGGAGATAGACAAGTGTACTTTGTTGGAGGAGGACTAGGTAGTTTAGCTGGGGCAGCCTATTTAATTCGTGACTGTGGCTTCAAAGGTGAAAATATTCATATTATAGAAGGATTGCACATTTTAGGTGGGAGCAATGATGGTGCAGGGGATGTAAGTCAAGGTTTTGTATGTCGTGGTGGACGCATGCTTAATGAAGAAACTTATGAAAACTTCTGGGAACTCTTTGCAACAATTCCATCACTTGATATGCCGGGAATGAGCGTAACAGAAGAGATTCTTAACTTTGATCATCTTCATCCAACCCATGCTCAAGCTAGACTGATTGACAAACATGGGCGTATTTTAGATGTTAAGAGCATGGGCTTTAGTCAAGCTGATCGTTTAGCACTTGGTAAACTTATGATTACACCAGAAGAAAAATTAGATGATATGACAATTGAAGGCTGGTTTGCACAGACACCTCATTTCTTCTCAACTAACTTCTGGTATATGTGGCAAACTACTTTTGCCTTCCAAAAATGGTCTAGTTTATTTGAATTTAAACGTTATATGGAACGTATGATTTTTGAGTTTTCACGTATAGAAACATTAGAAGGGGTTACACGTACACCTTACAATCAATATGAGTCTGTGATTGTACCTATTAAAGCATACCTAGATGAGTACGGTGTAGATTTTAGTATCAATGCAATAGTGACAGATATTAATTTTTCTAAGGGAGAAGGGATTACAGCAGATGCTATTCATATTGAAGATGCAGAAGGTAAAAAAGTCATTAGCCTTCGCCCAAGTGATATCTGCATTATGACAAATGGCTGTATGACAGATAATGCTAGACTTGGAGATTTTAATACGCCAGCGGCTTATGACCCACACAAACCTATATCAGGGGAACTTTGGGCAAAAGTAGCTAGCAAGAAACCAGGGCTTGGTAATCCAGCACCATTCTTTGCCCATCCAGAGGAGACAAACTGGGAGTCCTTTACTGTAACTTGTAAAGGCAATAGTCTACTTAAAATGATTGAACAATTTTCAAGCAATGTTCCAGGTAGTGGTGCATTGATGACCTTTAAAGATTCTAATTGGCTTATGAGTATCGTTGTTGCAGCGCAGCCACACTTTAAAAACCAACCATTGGATACAACTATTTTCTGGGGATATGGTATTTATACTGACAAAGTGGGTAACTATGTGAAAAAGACAATGCGTGAATGTACAGGTAAAGAGATTCTTATAGAATTACTCCATCACTTGCACTTTGAAAGTGATCAAGATATCATTATGGATTCTATTGTCAATGTGATTCCATGTATGATGCCTTATATTGATGCTCAATTCCAACCAAGAAAGATGACAGACCGTCCACAAGTTGTACCAGAAGGGTCTACTAACTTTGCTATGATTAGTCAATTTGTAGAGATTCCAGAAGACATGGTCTTTACAGAGGAGTATTCTGTGCGTGCGGCACGTATAGCAGTCTATAAGCTCTTAGATGTTACAGACAAACAAATTTGTCCGGTTACCTCTTATAAAAAAGATCCTAAAATACTCAAAGATGCTTTGAAAACTTCATATAGATAAAACAAAAGGAGGTGTTAGATAACACCTCCTAAAAATATGTATAAAAAACTTATTTATTACGTACGATATAAACAGATTGTTGAATGTCAGTTAACGATGCATCACCATAAATTTTAATAAGTAGCTCAATTTGTTTTAAGACTTCACGAATATTTCCCGTTACACTCATGATTAAACTCTCCTTTAAACTTAATATTAATGACATTATACTACAAAAAGAACAAATGTTCTATGGTTTTTTTAGACAATAAATGATAAATTTCTGTTATAATAAATATAGAGTATGAATAGAGGAGAATTATTATGATTACATTAAAACAACTAAAAGAAGAAATTCTAACTTATGATATTATTAATTTTGTTGATGAAACAGGTAAACATATTGAATGTGTAGAGGTAACTTTAGCAGATCGTATTATAGATGTTTATATGGATACTAAAGAAGTAAATATTGGAATATTAGCAAGGAAAATTTTAGAAGAAGGGCTTTATGAAATGTAAGAACTACTTGACAACATATTCAAAATAGTTTATAGTAAAGAAGCAATGAATATGTATTTTATAAACTTCACATATGATCAGAGATTATATAAATGCATTATTATTGATTCTATAATCTTTGATGATGTGTGAAGTTTTTATTTTACGGTCAAATTTATTATTAGGAGGTACTCACAATGAACAAGGGTACAGTTAAATGGTTTAACGCAGAAAAAGGTTTCGGTTTCATCGCTAGAGAAGATGGAGATGACGTATTCGTACATTTCTCAGCTATCACAGGTGACGGTTTCAAAACTCTTGAAGAAGGTCAAGCTGTAAGCTTCGATATTACTCAAGGACCACGTGGCGCTCAAGCTGAAAACGTAGTTAAACTATAATTTATAGTGATTAGAGGTAGAACCCTAGGTTCTACCTTTTTTTATTTCTACATACGTTGTATAAATAAAAGTGGTATGCTAGAATAACTGATAAAAGTTGACCAAAGATTACAATCAAGAAGAGGTGAAAAATGAATTTTTTATTGAGTCTTATACAAGGTATCTTAGGCTTTGGTGTAAGTATAATTTCATTTATCTTTACATTACTTATAGCAATGATTGTCGCAGGAATTGCTGGATATAAAAGAAGAAATCCACTCATATGGGGATTGATTGCTTTTTTCTTCCCCTGGCTAATTTTTATTATGCCATTTGTTCCACAAAACTATCCTAAATTTTCTGGAACATTAAGAAATAATCCTGCATTTAGAGGGAAAAATCCCGTTATTGCTTCTATTATGGCATTATCAGCTATTGTAGCAAAAATAGATGGAAGTATTACAAAAGAAGAAATTGATACTATTAAACAATTTGTAACCCGCTATTTTGGTATTCCAAGAGAAGCTTTAAATGAGTATGCAGATGCTTTTACCTATGGGAAGGAGCACCCAGAAGAGTATGCAACCTTTGCTAGAATGATTCGTGACTACTATAATAGGCGAGATATTAGTTTAGCTATTGCTTATTTACTTGTTTCACTTACTATGCAAGACGGTAAAGTGATGAGTGATAGGGAAGATGAACAAATCCGTAAGATTGTAGCAGAACTTGGTATTTCTGAGTATGAATACCGCAGTATTAAAGGCTCTTTTACAGGTCAAGGGTATGACTATTATCAAGGAGGATTCCAAGGCGGTTATCAAGGAGGCTATGGACAAGCAGGGCACGGCGCCTATACTCAGTCTGTAGACCTTGCTAAAAAATACTGCGAAGTACTAGGCGTTAGCGAAGATGCTAGTATGTCAGATATTAAAAAAGCTTACCGTAAATTGGCTAAGGAATATCATCCAGATAAAATGGCATCAGAAAGTATGCCAGAAGAATATGTAAAGTTTGCAACTCAAAAAATTGCTGAGATTAATGAAGCTTATGAGTATTTAAAGAAAATAAAAGAAGTGTAGTATTCGACAAGAGATTCCATAAAACTATAGGAATCTCTTTTGTTATTTCGCCAAGACTTTACAGAATGGTAAAACTTTGATAAAATTTATATGTTGTAATAAGTGTGTAATAGTTTTAACAAAGACAAAATAATTTAGTGACGTAAAGGATAATGGAAACAATGAAAACCTTTTTAGAATATATAAAACAAGGAAAACATACCTATAAGGTAGTTGCTGGAGTAGGGATAATAGGTATTACATTCGCATTGATTGGCATGCAAAATAATTCTTATGCTATTTCTGTAGATGGCAAAATAGTAGGGATTGTCAAGACAAAAGAAGAAGCTCAAGCGGCTTATGAAACGGTAGTAACGGATGTTAAAAGCGAGGCAGGAGTAGATATTGCAGTAAAAGAGACGATTACGGTAGAGCATGTTAACAGTAAGAAAGCAGAGATTCAAACATTAGAAGATTTAAAAACGGTATTGCAAGAAAGCGTAAGCTATCAAATTGAAGCGTATGAAATTCTTGTAGATGGAGAAGTAAGAGCTGTTGTAGATAGTCAGCAGACTGCGGAAGCTGTTTTAGCATATATTGCTAAAAGTCATTTGCCAGAAGGCTCTAAGGTAGAACTAGATGTAAGAACGTTAGCTGAAAATCAAGTTGTAGAGGATGAAAGTGAGGCACCAGCACAGGAGATAGAGACACAGAAAAAAGCAGATGCTACCACCCAAGAAAGTGAAAAGCAAGGGGACTCAAGTTTTACCACTTCATCTTCACAAACGGAGATACCAGTAACAACTATTACTAATGTAGAAGGTGCTGTAGTAGAAGTTATAGAAGTACAAGATGCTTTAAAAGAGCCAGAAGTCAAATCTAAAGTTCAAGTAGCATCAATTGAAAAAAATGAACAGGATGAAGAAGTACCAGAAAACGGACAAAAAATAGTAAGAGATTTAAAAGTATTTGATTTTAATGAAGAAGTTATTGTCCGTAGTACATATGTAGAAGCAGAAGATATTGTTGGTGAACAAGAGGCAATTGATATTTTGCTTTCTAATACAGAAGAGATCGTAGAGTATGAAATGCAAGAAGGCGATAATATTTGGGATATTGCCATAAACCATGGGACAACAATGGATCATATTTTAGAAATCAATCCTCAAATTGTAGATGAAACACGTATGCAAATTGGTGAGATGATTAAGTTAGAAGTTCCAGAGCCGATACTTTCTATTTCCACAACAGAAGAAGCTACTTTTAAGGAACTTATTCCAGCGGATATTGAATATGTAGAGTTTTCAGATTTGTACAAAGATGACACAAAGACCTATCAAGAAGGTCATGATGGTCTGAAAGAGATTACGGTATCTGTCCATAAAGTAAATGGTAAAGAAGTTGGGCGAGACTTAATTAGTGAAAAAGTATTAAAAGAAGCTAAGACAAAAGTTATTGCCTTTGGGACTAAAGAAAGACCTAAGAAAGTAACTTCTGATAAGGGAACATCTAATAAAGATAATTCAAGCGCATCAGTAAGTGGCAGTAATTCAGGTAAGTTTATGCATCCTTTAAATGGAGCGGGTAGATTGAGCTCACCATATGGTAGTAGATGGGGAACGTTCCATAGAGCTGTTGATATTGCAGCACCAGCTGGAACACCGATTTATGCTGCTGCTTCAGGAACCATTATTTATTCAGGATATAATAATGGAGGTTTTGGTAAACTTATTATTATTGATCATAATAATGGCTATCAAACATACTATGCACATTGTAGTAGTCTGTACGCACAAGTAGGACAAAAAGTGTCAAAAGGACAAAATATTGCAGGCGTAGGAAGTACAGGGAATTCAACAGGAAACCATGTCCACTTTGAAATAAGAAAAGATGGTACACCAATCAATCCATACAGCTATATTTACTAGAGGTGAAGAGATCTCTATGCAAGGTGATCTCTCTTACAAAATAAATAGTTCTAAAAAGCAAAGGTCTATGAAAACAGAAATTTCAGGTAGAATTTCTAGTTTCATAGACCTTTTATTTATAGGTTAGACAAGAATAGTTTCTTGATACATGTGTTCTTCGATAATCTGTCCTTGATCCATAGAGACAATACGATCAGCTACTTGTTTGGCAAAACTCATATCATGGGTGATGATGAGCATACTCATGCCTTTTGTGCTTAAGCTTCTAATGACTTTAGCTACTTCATCTGTAAGTGTAGGGTCAAGTGCTGAGGTAGGCTCGTCAAAACACATCAGTTTGGGATTCATAGCAAGAGCGCGACCGATGGCTACACGTTGTTTTTGACCACCGGAAAGCTCATAAGGATAGCTATTGGCTTTTTCACCCAGCCCTAAAAAAGAAAGAATAGATAAGGCTTCTTTTGTAGCTGCGTCCTTAGATTGACCAAGTACACGAGTTGGTGCTTCGATGATGTTTTCCAAGACACTAAGGTGAGGGAAGAGGTTGAAATTTTGAAAGACCAAACCGATTTCCGTACGAAGTTCTTTAATTGCATTTTTATTCGAGTAGCGGCCATTTGATAGGAGATAGTTACCATTTAAGGAAATAGAGCCTGTGTCACACTTTTCTAGGTAGTTGATACTACGCAAAAAGGTGGTTTTGCCACCACCTGAGGGGCCCACAACAACTAAGACTTCTCCTTTTTTTACATGGAGGTTTACCCCGTTTAATACTTTATTTTTGCCATAGCTCTTATATAAGTTTTCTACAATTAACATGGAATAACCTCCTTATTGGTAATAAGCGTATTTTTTTTCTAGAATAGTCATAATTTTAGAAAGTACACCCGTGAGCAATAAATATACGACTGCAATAATAACCAGTGGTAATAATGAAGCGTCTCGGTTACAAGCGATTTTTCCTACTTTTAAAAGTTCATCTAAACCAAGAATGTAAACAAGAGCAGTATCTTTGACTAAGGTAACGACTTCGTTTCCTACAGGTGGTAAAACACGTTTGATAGCCTGTGGGAAGATAATACGAAAGAATGTTTCCATAGAGGAAAGCCCAAGGACTTCAGCCCCTTCATATTGCCCTTTGTCAATAGAAGCAATACCAGAGCGAAAGATTTCTGCAAAGTAAGCAGCATAGTTTAAGGAAAAAGCTACAAGTGCTGCAGGTAGGCGGTCAAAGGTGATGCCGATAAGTGGTAAGCCGAAGAAAACAAAAACAATTTGTAAAAGAAGGGGTGTACCACGTAGTATTAATATATAACATGAAGTAATTTTGTTTAAAATTTTAAACCGAGATACGCGTCCAAGGGCAATGACAATACCTAAAGGAATAGAGAATAATAAGGTCAATCCAAAAAGTTGTAGGGTGACACCTAGACCCTCTATGACTTGTGGCATAAGTTTCGCTGTGTAGTCCAAAAGATAAGCTAGATTTTCAGGTAAAGTTTGAAAAAAGGTTGTAAGTGCAGTGAAAAATGTAGTCAATGTGTCCATGAACGGCTCCTCCTTGAGTTATAAGTCTTTATTTAGCAACATTGCTGCCAAACCATTTTGTTGCAATTTCTGCTACAGTCCCAGCTGCTTTCAGGTCTTCGTAAGCTTTGTTGAAAGCAGCTACTGCTTGAGTATCGCCTTTTGGGAAGCCTACGCCGTATTCTTCAGCACCAAAGTCTTCATCTAAAATACGATATTTGTCAGCGCCCTTTAAGTTAATGTAGTAACGGACAACAACTTCATCTGCGACAACAGCATCGATACGTCCTGTATCAAGATCCATTAACGCTTGATTGTTGTCTTCAAAAGTTACAGCTTTCCCATCTTTGAAAGAAGCGTATAAGTCAGTTTCTTTTTCCATAGCACTTACTGCACTGGACTCACTTTGTGCACCTACAGCTTTTGAGGCAAGGTCTGCTTTTGTCTCAATAGGAGAATCCTTAAGGACTACGACAATTTGTTTGTTATCAAGATAAGGTACAGAGAACTCTACTTTTTCTTTTCTGTCATCTGTAATTGTATAGCCATTCCAAATCAGGTCAATGTTCCCAGATTTAAGTTCAGCTTCTTTCATAGACCAGTCTATAGGTTGAAGAATTAGTTCTTTGCCTAATTGCTCACCCATAGCACGGGCAAGCTCGATGTCAAAACCTGTAAGATCTCCGTTTTGGTCTCTAAAGCCAAGAGGTGCAAAGGTATCATCAAGGCCGACTACCCATTTATCTTTATCTATTTTTGACTGTGACGTTATGGGATCTGCAGTAGTTGGTGATGTTGAACAAGCAGCAAGGCTTAAAGTGAGCGTTGTTAAAGCAGCTATTGTTAAAACTTTCTTTAATGTCTTTTTCATATTAAATCCCCCTATAAGTTTGAAGTTGAAATGAATTATACAAACAATTTTATACAAAATGTATTCTACTAACACTTTAACGCACTAAATTTGAAAAGTCAATAAGATAACATGAAATTTTTATAAAAATAATTTTAATAGTTTATAGTAAAAATATAATGTATAGTGAAATATTAAAATATATAATAAGAAAAAGGCTATAAAACTAAAGGAATTGACATTAGTTTTATAGCCTTTTTCTTATTGCATGATATTAAATCTTTACGTGAATCCATTTACCACTGGAGAAACGTACAATATTGAGAATGAGACGAAGGGTTTGGTCAAGTAAGAGCGCAAGCCAAGCACCGATAAGTCCAAATCCAAGCCAATAACATAAAATAAAAGTGATAATAGGCCTAATCATTAAAATACTAATGAAAGAAGTACGTGCTACGAATTTGGTGTCACCTGCACCGCGTAAAGAACCTGAGATGATGACCTGTGAAATTTGTAGTGGTGAGACAACAGCTACAATAAGCATAATTTGGCTAGCAAGGTTTACAATCATAGCATCATCTGTAAAAAGTGATACTAACGGTTCGCGCAAGAATACGTAAATGAGGACTAAAAGTGTAGAGAAAATTAATCCAATGCGTTGTGCTGTTTTCCCATAAATGATAGAAAGGTCAGCACGTTTTGCACCTAGGTTACGCCCAACAAGTGAAGATGCTGCCATGGCCATACCATCACCTAGGCTGAAAGTCATATTGAGGATATTCATACATATTTGATGTGTTGCAAACGCAACAGTACCTAAGTTGGTAATCATTTTAGTATAGACTAAGAAACCAATACGCATACAAAGTTGTTCCACCATGGCACTATTACTAATTTTAAAGATACCTTTTATAGTCACAAGGTCTAACTTCCAACTTTCGTTGAATTTAAGTTGAAGCTCTGTCTTAGAATGCAAAATACCATAAGTGGCAATGACAAAAGCTACAATGTTTCCAAGAACAGTGGCAACACCAGCCCCTAATACACCTAGTGATGGGAAGCCAAAATTACCACCAATGAGTAAAAAGTTAAAAATTAGATTGACTAAATTGGCTATTACATTAGTTGTCATAGCAATTTTTGTATTGCCTGCCCCACGTTGAGCTGCATTGATGTTGAGACTTAAGGCATTAAATACCATACCAATAACGATTGTTCTAAAGTAAAGAATGGCGTCGTGTAGGACATCTGCCTCCGCGCCCATCCAAGTTAAAATGGGCTTTGCAAAAAGAAAACCTATAGTTGCTAAAATAATAGAAAGCAGGCCGACAATAATAATGGATTGTCTAAGCGTCCTATTAGCACTTGCAAAATCTTCCTCACCGCAACGTCTTGCAACGATAGCTGTAACCCCTACATTGAGAGAAAAGATAATAGCAAGTAATATGAAGGTAGGTTGTTGTGTAATCCCTACTGCTGCAATGGCACTTGCACCAAGTACACCTACCATCATGGTGTCCATAGCAGAAACTAAACTTACTAGAATGCGTTCAAGTGCTGAAGGCCATGCTAAGTTCATGGTGCTTTTGTAAATTTGTTCCGAGGGTGGTATACTGCCTAATTTTTGTGATTCCGCAATCATTTTTTGACATGAAAAAAAGTCTATCAGTTGCATCGTGTTAGTCACTCCCTAAGAGGATTTTCCTCTTCTACGCTATTTTAAAATTTATGATTTCAACATATTAATATACTATAATACATGCTATTTCACAAGAATAAAGGGAATAATAAGAAGAATATAAGGTGATTAGTTTGCAATTTGCATAAAAGTGTAAACTAAGTTAAGCTTAATAATAAAAAGAATGTAAAGTAAACATATAAAATTGAAAATGAGTGCAATATCTTATAAACTATAAAACGACAAATATTAAAAGATACGATAAAAGGAGAAGCATATGACAATAGATTTTTTAATAGCACCTCTTGTAGGTGGAATGATTGGGTATATTACAAATGGCATTGCTATAAAAATGCTTTTTAGACCTTTAAGGCCTATTTGTATAGGGGGCAAGCCACTACCTTTTACACAAGGGCTTATTCCGAAGGAAAGAAACCGTATTGCAAAAAGTGTAGGTGCAGTAGTTGGGAGTGAGCTCATTGAGCCGGAAACGCTTAAGGAGACCCTTTTATCACAAGAGATGTATACTCATCTTGAACGTGCACTTGAAGAGTGGTTTGTAAGTACAAAACAGTCTGAAAAAACAATACGAACTTTTCTATATGAGTTGAGCAATGAGCGTAATATTGAAGCGGCTGTAGCCAACTTAAAAGAGTTGAGTACAAAGAAGGCATACAATGCACTTATAGACCTTCATCTTGAAAAGACATTAGCTGAACGCGCAGTAGTAGAGCTTAAAGGTAACTTAGGCTTTTTGGCTACCTTTATGAATGAAAGTGTCATGAAAGGTCTAGAAGAAAAGATTGAGCAGATGATTTGTGAAATGCTTACAAACGAAGCAGAAAAAATGATTTATCAAGTGGTGGACCAAGAAGGGGATAAATGTTTAGAGTACCCGCTTAGTGAAATGGCCCTACAAATTGAGGCATACATGCCTAAAATCAAATACGCATTGATGAAACAGTATACTGAAATTATAGAAAAACAATTAACTAAATGGCTAGAAACTTTAAACATTAGTCAGATTGTAGAAGACAAAATCAAAAGTATGGATTTATTAGAGCTTGAAAAGCTGATTTTAGATATTATGAAAAAGGAATTAAGAGCTATAGTATGGCTAGGAGCTTTATTAGGGATGATTATGGGGCTTGTAATGAACTTCTTTTAATAGATTAGGGATAAACTGAATATACTGATTAGAGGTGCTAATGTAGCTTGATAGAAATTGGCCTGATGGACCATATGTTCCTACCTCTATGATGAGGAGAACTTGCTCATATCACTTTTTAATAAGGGAAAGGGCAAGTTTTTTATATATTAGAAATATGTTTGCCTTAGCATACAAAGCATGGAAGAGCAAATAGCCTACTGTATTTATGAGGAGAGTGTAGAGGTAAATGCAGGTATATGATCTAGATGAGATGAGAGTAGTTAGGGTTCTGGTGGAATAAATAAGATGATAGTCTTAAGGCTTATGAGGAAGGAGGATACTTAATGGAGTCTTATATTGTAAAGGGTCAAGAAAGACTGAGACTAGGGTATACAACAGGGAGCTGTGCAACAGCAGCGGCAAAGGCGGCAACTTGGATGCTACTTACTCAAGAAGTAATAGATGAAGTGGTGCTCAACACACCTAAGGAGATAAAACTAAATTTAGAAGTGTGTGAAAGCGCTATCACAAAAGTAGAAGCGCTATGTGCCATTGAAAAGGATGGGGGAGATGATCCAGATGTGACACATGGAATGAAAATCTATGCCAAAGTCTCACGAAATAGTGGTGATAAAATACATATAGAAGGAGGGGAAGGTATAGGGCGCGTGACCCAGCCAGGACTTTGGTGTAAGGTGGGAGAAGCAGCTATTAATCCAGTCCCACGGCAGATGATAGAGCAGGAAGTCGTGGAAATATGCAAAGCAGTAGGATATATGGGAGGCATAGATGTGCTTATTTATGCACCGGCAGGTAAGGAAATAGCACGAAAAACCTTTAATGCTAGACTTGGTATAGAAGGAGGCATTTCTATATTGGGGACCAGTGGCATAGTAGAGCCCATGAGTGAGCAAGCTCTTGTTGAAACAATTAAAGCGGAACTTAGAGTGCTTAAGGCAAGAGGTATAGCGCAAATTTTAATTTGTCCAGGTAACTATGGAAGGGATTTTGCCAATACCATAGTGGGGTTAGACCTAGAGAAAGGGGTTAAATATAGCAATTATCTGGGTGAAACATTAGATGAGATTACCTATTTAGGATTTGCACAGGTGCTGCTAGTAGGACATGTAGGGAAACTGGTAAAGGTTGCTGCAGGAGTGATGAATACCCATTCTAAGTATGCGGATGCACGGTTGGAAGTTCTAGCGACCCATGCAGCTTTATGTGGTTATCCTCAAGAGGTCATACAAAGTATTATGGAGAGTGTAACTACAGAGGGTGCTTTAGAATTACTTAAACAAAATGCAAATTATGAATGTGTTATTAGGAGCATTATAAAAAAGATAAAAGTACATATAGACTTTAGAGTGAGGCAGAAAGTACAAGTAGAGATTATGATTTTTGGAGAAAAGGGATTGATAGGTGAAAGTGAGGGTGCAAAAGGTTTGGTACAAATTTTAAGGAGGGGATAGAAGATGAAGAGGAAAGGAAAGTTGTATGGAGTGGGTGTGGGGCCAGGAGATCCTAAACTTATGACTTTTAAAGCAGTGGAAGTTATAGAGTCTTGTAGTGTAATAGCTGTCCCTAAGTCAGGAGAAGGTGAACAGGTTGCGCTGGCCATTGCTAAGACGTATATTCAAATGCAGGAAGTGGTAGATTGTTATATGCCTATGACAAGAGATAAAGAAGTCCTATATCATAATCACGAAGTGGTTGCCAGAAAGCTTGAAGCTTATCTAGACGAAGGGAAGAATGTTGCGTTTTTGACGTTGGGGGATCCAACCATCTATTCTACTTATATGTACATACATAGGCGTATTGAAAAGTTGGGGTATGAGACCGAGATTATACCAGGCATTTCTTCTATTTGTAGTGTAGCGGCAGCACTTAATGATTCTCTTTGTGAAGGCAGTGAATGTTTACATATTATTCCTGCTTCTTATAAAGGAAAAGAAGATTATCTAAACTTAGAGGGTACTAAAGTGTTGATGAAGACAGGTAAATCTATGGAACAGTTAAAAGTCCACCTAAAGGAAAAAGGACTTTATGAAAAGGCAAGAGCTGTAGAGTGTGCAAGTATGCCTAACCAAAAAATTCATAAGAGCTTAGATACATTAGAAGAAAGTAGTTATTTTTCTGTAGTGGTGGTAAAGGAGGAGAAAGCATGATTTACTTTGTAGGTGCAGGGCCTGGAGATGCTGAATTGATTACTGTTAAAGGGAAACGTTTGTTAGCAGAGGCAGATCTTGTTATTTATGCAGGTTCATTGGTGAATCCAGAGCTTTTAAATACATGTAAAAAAGAGACAACTATTTTGGACAGTGCAAAGATGACACTTGAAGCGGTCATAAAGACTATGACAGATGCCAATAGACTTCAAGAGTCATGTACTATTGTAAGATTACATACAGGGGACCCGAGTATTTATGGTGCCATTAGAGAGCAGATGGATCGGCTAGATGCAGCAGGGTTAGCTTATGAAGTGGTACCGGGGGTAAGCTCGTTTTGTGGGGTAGCAGCGGCATTGAAGAAGGAGTATACGCTTCCGGATGTAAGTCAAACTGTTATTCTGACGAGAATGGAAGGGCGGACACCTATGCCACCTAAAGAAGAGCTAAGTCTTCTTGCAAGCCACCAAGCCACAATGGTTATCTTCTTAAGTGTGAGTTTGGCAAAGCAAGTACAAGAAAGACTACTAAGTGGTGGTTATCAAGAAGAAACACCTATTGCAGTAGTTTACAAAGCGACTTGGCCAGATGAAAAGATTTATAGAGGGTACTTAAACCAATTGGCACAGTTGATAGAGTCGCATCATATTACAAAAACAGCACTGATTGTAGTAGGCGAATTTCTAGGAGATACTTATTTGCGTTCCAAGCTTTATGATCCTACTTTTAACCATATGTTTAGAGAGGCGAGTCAGTGAATATCTCAGTGATTTCCTTCACTTTGAAAGGAGCAAAGGTGGGGAGAAGGCTTATAGAAGTGTTGAAAGCAGAACAAGAAAATGATATAGGCGGGTATCATCTTTCAAAGTTTCAAGAAGAAGGATTATGTAAGATAGAAACGTCCTTAGGGGAATGGACAAAGGCACAATTTAAAAGGTGTGATGCACTTGTTTTTATAGGAGCAACAGGTATAGCGGTAAGGGCGATAGCACCATATTTGGAAAGTAAAGCTAAGGACCCTGCGGTACTTGTGGTAGATGAATGCGGTCAGTATGTAATCCCCCTTGTGTCAGGGCATATAGGTGGTGCAAATAAATTGGCAAGGACTGTGAGTAAAATACTTGGGGCACAAGCTATTGTTACAACGGCGACGGACTTGGAAGGTTGTTTTGCTGTAGATGAATGGGCAAAGGAGAATGAGCTCTATATAACAGACTATAAGTTAGCGCGTGACATTTCTGCAGCGTTGTTGCATGGAAAGAAAGTAGGCCTTGAGTGTGATGGGGTGTTAGAGGGCATATTGCCTGAAGGAATTTGGAAGGGGCTAGGTCAGGAAGAACAAGAAAGTAAACCCTTATTAGGTATATGGGTTGGCTGGCAGAAGCAACAACCTTTTGTAAAGACCCTTTGGCTAATTCCTCCGGTGGTGACAGTTGGCATAGGGTGTAGAAAAGGTGTATCCAAGGCTCAAATTGATATGCTGATAAGTCAGGAACTAGCACGGCTTGAGATCCCGCTTGAAGCCGTGAAATGTATTGGAACAATAGACCTTAAAAAAGCTGAAGAAGGGCTTTTGGCATGGACAAAAGAGAAGAGTAAACTCTTTGTAAGTTATAGTGTATCTACACTAATGAGTGTGGAAGGGCACTTTACAGCTTCGGCATTTGTCAAGCAAGTGACGGGTGTAGATAATGTATGCGAACGCGCAGCAGTACAGGCAAGCCACGGGGGAGAGTTGATAAGTTTTAAAACAGCTTTAGAAGGTGTCACCTGTGCTTTGGCAGTAGAGGGTTATAAAATTAGCTTTGTAAATAAAGGGTGTTCACTTGGTTCACAAAGTCGACATTGATAAAATAGCCACTGAGAACAAGCAACACGATAAGAGAAGAATAAAATTGTAATGAGGGTTAAGAAAGGAATGGGTTATGGAGGGGAAAAAGAAAATTTATGTGGTAGGATTAGGACCTGGTGGTGCTTTAAATATGACACATCGGGCATACGAGGTACTAGAGGCCAGTGATGTGATTGTAGGATATACAGTTTATATAGAGTTAATCAGAGAGGTCTTTAGCCATAAAACTTTACTGGCTACAGGGATGAAGCAAGAGGTAGAGCGGTGTAAGGTAGCAAGGGAGGAAGCCTTGTCTGGAAAGATAGTAGCTATGGTGTGTAGTGGGGACCCGGGTGTATATGGCATGGCGGGGATTATGTATGAAGTCACGACGTCTTATTCGGAGATAGACATTGAGGTTGTGCCGGGGGTAACAGCAGCTTGTAGTGGGGCAGCTATACTCGGGGCACCACTTATCCACGATTTTGTGGTAATGAGTTTAAGTGATTTGTTAACCCCGTGGGAAATCATTGAAAAGCGTATTAGACTAGCGGCGCAGGCTGACTTTGTTATTTGCTTTTATAATCCATCTAGTAAGAAACGTCAGGATTATTTGGAGAAAGCTTGTAACCTCATTATGGCACATAGAAGTCCAGATACGGTAAGTGGGTATGTGAAACATATAGGAAGAGAAGGTGAACAGTATGAAATCCTAAGTTTAAAAGCGTTAGCCAAAACTCAGGTAGATATGTTTACTACGGTTATTGTGGGAAATAGTGAGACGCAACAAATTAATGGAAAGATGGTCACACCTAGGGGGTATGCAAAACGCTATGAGTTTTAATCATGTATTTGTATTAGGGGGGACTACAGAAGGAAGATATATTGTAGAATACTTGCAAAGCTTGAACATATCTGTAACCATAAGTGTAGCAACTTGTTATGGGGAAGAAGTCTTAGCAACTTATAAAGGAGAGCATACCCAGATTCTCCAAGAAAGATTAAACCAAAAGGGATTTGAAAGTTTGCTGAAAGAGGAAAAGTATGATTTGGTTATTGATGCAAGTCATCCTTATGCGAAAGAAGCAACTTTAAATTGCAAAGGTGCCTGCAATGAAGTAGGTGTTCTTTATAAACGGATTATAAGAGAAGATATAATGGAGGGGTGGGCAAGGGATTCGACTATACACACTTTATCTATACTATACTTTGACACAATAGAGGAAATTGTACATTACTTAGAAACAACTACGGGAAATGTTCTTTTAACAACAGGGAGTAAAGATTTAGAAGCCTATGCTCAACTTGCTCACTTTCAAGAGCGGCTTTATGTTAGAATGTTGCCTTTGCCCCAAGTGCTAGCTGCACAGCTACAAAAGGGTTACTTGATGTCTCACTTTATATGTATGCAAGGACCCTTCTCTAGAGCACTTAATGGCACCATGCTAGAGCATGTAAAGGCCAGATATATGGTAACTAAAGCATCTGGAGATATGGGGGGAGTCAAGGAAAAGCTAGAGGCGGCACAGGATGTAGGTGTGGTTGTACTGTGTTTAAGAAGGCCTGTACAAGAAGAAGGAATGACACTCGAAACTTTTTATAAGTGGATTAAGGAAGTGACAGATGGAAATTGATATAAAAGTAATAGGAATGGGACCAGGTAACAAACGCTATTTGACGTTAGAAGCTATAGAAACTATGAGTAAGTGTGATATACTAATAGGACCAAAAAGGCTGATAGAAGAGACAAGTGGATTTAGAAATCCAGAAGCTTTAATATATTGCTGTACTTTGAGTCAGATGAGACAAACTTTAGAAGAAATGATTCAAGACTTGAGCTCTAAAAAGTATGTTGAAATTATGGAGAATGAAAAAGATCCATATGAAAATAAAAAGAGCATAGGGATACTGGCATCTGGTGATACAGGATTTTTTAGTATTGCCAATTGGATACAGCAAACTTATAAAGAGACTATAGAGGTGGAATGGATATCAGGTCTAAGTTCTCTCCAATATTTTTGTAATCGTATTCAAAAGCCTTATGGAGGTATTCACACTATAAGTGTACATGGACGGGAAAATAGTGTTTTGGGAGAAGTGTTGACCCACGAAGCAGTATTTGTCTTAACGGGAGGCAAATATAGAGTGCAAAATATTTGTCAAGCACTAAGTGAGCAAGGACTAGGTCAGGTAAAGGTTTATATTGGAGAAGACTTGTCTTATGAGACGGAGCGCATTGTTGAAGGTAGGGCTCAGGAATTTGTCCAGACATGTTTTAGGGATTTGGCAGTGATGCTCATTGAGCGGACGCATTCAAGGTACTACCCTTGTGTCACGGCAGGATTACCTGATGAGGCTTTTTACAGAGGGCAGGTCCCGATGACCAAAGAAGAAGTAAGGGCAGTGTGCCTTGGCAAATTACAACTTTTAGAAACAGACTGTATTTATGATATTGGAGCAGGAACGGGGTCTGTGAGTATTGAAATGGCACGCGTAGCTAAAAAAGGCTTTGTCTATGCGCTAGAGAAAAAGGAAGAAGCCATAGAGCTATGCATTCAAAACCAACAGCGATTTGAACTCCCTAATATGAAAGTCATTCGGGCGAAGTGTCCCGAGGGGCTAGAACATTTACCTACACCACAGAAGGCGTTTATTGGAGGAAGTGGGGGAGCGCTACAGGCTATTTTGGAAGTGTTGCTTGGCAAAAATCCGAGTATACATATAGTGGTAACGGCCATTAGCCTTGAGACTTTGGAAGAGGTCATAAGTTGTGTAAAGCAGTTTGAACTTGAAATAAGCTGTACACAAGTGAGTGTGGCTAATAGCAACAAAATAGGTAACTATCATATGATGATGGGACAAAATCCTATATTTATTTTAACTTTGAAAGGAAAACAGATAGATGAATAAAAGAAGATTGATGATAGCAGGGATAGGAAGTGGAGCGGGTAAAACGACTTTAACCTGTGCTTTGCTAAAGCATTTCTATGAGCAGAAATTAAAGGTAGCATCTTTTAAATGCGGACCAGATTATATCGATCCTATGTTTCATAAAGAAGTGCTACATACCCCTTCTTATAATTTGGATTTATATATGATGGGTGCAGAAAATTGTAACTATCTTTTAGACCAGCATACAAAAGGAAGAGACTTAGCACTTATCGAAGGTGTTATGGGATTTTATGATGGAATAGGCGATACGACTGAGGCAAGTAGCTATGAACTTGCACAGGAGACACAGACACCGGTAGTGCTTATAACATCTTGTCAAGGTATGGGGCTTTCAGTTGTACCTATGTTACAAGGATTTATGAATTTTAAAGAAAATACCATTAAAGGTGTTGTTTTAAATGGGATTAGTGAGATGAGTTATGGGTACTATAAACAGATGATAGAAAAACATACAACGTTAAAAGTGTATGGGTATTTGCCAAGAATCGAAGCGGCTAGCTTAGAAAGTAGGCATTTAGGACTTGTAACAGCAAAAGAAGTAGCAGATTTAGAAGATAAAATCCAAATACTCTATGAGGCAACACAAGAGACCTTAGATATAGCAGGCCTTTTAGAACTTGCTGCAGATGTGGACCCGCTACAAGGTGACATGCCTCAGGCACTTAGGGGAATAATAGAGGACACTTACGATGTAACATGTAATGTAGAGGAAGAACTGAATAAGAACCAAAATCCAGATCAAGAAGATAAAGATCAAGAAGACCTAAAAGAGGGGCAGATTAAGTACACACAAAAGCATTCTAAAATTAAAATAGGTATAGCTAAGGATAAGGCTTTCTCTTTTTACTATGAAGATAACTTGAAGCTTTTAGAGACTTTAGGTGTAGAACTTGTTGCCTTCTCACCTTTAGTAGATAAGGCACTTCCAAATGGAATTAAAGGCTTACTATTAGGTGGCGGTTATCCAGAAGTATATGCGAAGCAATTAGCAGAAAATAAGTCTATGAAGCAAGCAATTAAGCAAGCAATAGAAGCACACATGCCATGTATTGCTGAGTGTGGTGGATTTATGTATTTACAAGAGTCTTTAAAACTTCTAGATGGAAGCCAGTATGAAATGGTTGGTGCCTTAAAAGGGGAAGCTTTTATGACTAAGCGTCTCGTGCGTTTTGGATATGTAGAGTTAGAGGCACAGCAAGATACGCTGTTGCTCCAAAAGGGAGAAAAGGTGAAAGTACATGAATTCCATTATTCGGATTCTAAATGTAATGGAATAGCATGTAAGGGACGAAAAGCTAATAAGGTATTGGAGTGGGAATGCATAGAAGGTGGTGAAAATCTATTTGCAGGATATCCTCATACACATTTTTATGCTCAACCTAAAATGGCTAAAAACTTTGTAGAGGCCTGTAAAAACTATAAATCTGATAAAAACTTGAAAAAATTACTTCCTTACGAGATAGAAAAAGAAAGTTTTCGTATGATTGAAGAGATTTTGGGAGAAACTGAAATTAATCCCTTGTATGCACCACTTATTAAACGTGCGATTCATACAAGTGCAGATTTTGAATATGTGACCAATCTTTGTTTTTCTGATCACGTTGTGGAACGTGCTATTCAAGCTCTTAAGAATGGAGCTCATATCGTAACCGACACCCAAATGGCTAAAGCTGGAATTAACAAAACAACCCTTGCAAGTTTTGGAGGAGAAGTTCACTGTTTTGTAGCAGATGAAGATGTGGCAAGACGAGCCAAAGAAGAAGGTACAACACGTTCGGCCGTTGCAATTGAAAAGGCAGCGGAACTTTGTGGTCCTCTTATTTTTGCTATTGGAAATGCCCCTACAGCCCTTTTAAAGATCAAAGAGCTTATTGAAACAGGAAAGCTGATGCCGGAGGTAGTGATAGGTGTACCTGTTGGATTTGTGAATGTAGTGGAATCAAAAGAGCAAATGATGCAAGTTGATGTACCATATATTATTGCAAAAGGGCGAAAAGGCGGGAGTAATATTGCAGCAGCATTATGTAATGCACTTCTTTATATGGCCGCAAATAGGCAAATTTAGTAAAAAAGCCCCTTAACCAGTAATAGGAATAGGGGGTTTTTTGTAGATTTATGATTATATTATAAAATTTATGTTTAAAATATTGACAAGAGGCCTTAAAAAAGGTATGATTAAAAGGTTAAATAATGTAAACTACAGTATACTACAAAAGACCAATAAAGTCAATAGACATTTTTTGAAAATATCATCCGAAGGAGCGTACAGAATTTGAAAGAACAAGTACAAGATCCAAAATTATTGTTTAAAACAAAACTGGAACAGCTTATTGCCTTAGCTAAAGACAAAAAAGGTGTGCTCGAGCAAACAGATATCATTGAAGCATTTGTAAATTTAGATGTGGATCCAGCCAAGATTGAACAGGTATATGAATATTTAGAAGCTCAAGGTATCGACATTATCGGCAATATGAAAGAGATGGAAGCAGAGGTAGAAGAAGAAATCGATATTACCCTTCCAGATGATATGAGCATAGATGACCCTGTTCGTATGTACTTAAAAGAAATTGGGAAAGTACCCCTTCTTTCAGGCGCAGAAGAGATTGCGCTTGCAGAACGTATTGAACAAGGAGATGAAGAGGCGAAGAAGCGACTTGCAGAAGCTAACTTAAGACTTGTTGTAAGTATTGCAAGAAAATACATTGGACGTGGTATGGCACTTCTTGACCTTATTCAAGAAGGTAACCTAGGTCTAATTAAAGCTGTTGAGAAATTTGACTACCGTAAAGGGTTCAAGTTTAGTACTTATGCAACTTGGTGGATTAGACAAGCTATTACAAGATCTATTGCAGACCAAGCGCGTACTATTCGTATTCCAGTACACATGGTAGAAACAATGAATAGATTAATGCGTGCTTCTAAGCAACTTCTTCAAGAACTTGGTCGTGACCCACAGCCAGAAGAAATCGCAGTATTTATGGACATGCCAGTAGAAAAAGTACGTGAAGTTATGAAGATTTCTCGTGAACCTGTATCTTTAGATACACCTATCGGAGAAGAAGAAGATAGCCATTTAGGTGACTTTATTCCTGATGAGGATACACCTGTGCCAATTGAGGCAGCCTCATTCGCACTTCTTAAAGAACAACTTAGCGAAGTACTTGAAACACTCACTGAAAGAGAGCAAAAAGTACTGATGCTTAGATTTGGTCTTGAAGATGGACGTGCACGTACACTTGAAGAAGTTGGTAAAGATTTCAACGTTACAAGAGAACGTATTCGTCAAATTGAAGCTAAAGCGCTTAGAAAGCTTCGTCATCCAAGTAGAAGTAATAAATTAAAAGATTATTTACAATAATAAGAAGCCTGCAATATTCGCCAAGGAGTTGTGGGCTGTTTTGCTACTACATCTGTGTGAGAAAAAGTAGCAGTCAGCATGTGTGTACTGTATAAATAGATTAACACATAAAAGAGCCAATTTACTAGGGGGAGTAAATTGGCTCTTTTTGGATATCATTATTGTTGTGTGAAGTTTAGTGAGAAAAAAGATTTTTATTAGGACTAAAAAGTACTTGGAAAAGAAGGGCTAAGAGCTTGTAGACAATATAGCCAATAACAAGTGTTGCCACAAATAATTCAATATAAAAAAGTTGATAAAAAAATGTTGCAGAGCTAGAGTTGATACTTGATAGATAGTTAGCAAAACGTTGGATGGCTACACTTCCCACCGCGAGAGGGAAAGTTAAAGGTGCAAAACCTGGATGAAAAGGTATACTTAAAAATTTAGGGATTAAAGTGTATACATAGAAAGTTGAAGCAATTGCTAGAGGTACGAGTATTGCTAAGATAATCGCCGAAGGAATATTTGTTGTTGTCATATAACCAGCTAAGCATACGCTTGCGGGGGCAGCGATAATGGCAAGTGTTAATTTTTTATTTTCTGGTATACTACCGTGTGTAGCAAGACGGTAAATGAAACCGAGTAGAGCACATAAATAAGCGATAAAAGCCACATAGAAGAAAATACGTGCAAACTGGCTCATCCTCACAGGGCCACTTGATACAGCAGCTACACCAATTCCAACCAGTGGTACAAACCAGCTAGGCAGTACATTATGCCAAGAAAAGTTCTTAAGTTGAGCAATGAGAAATAGGGTAGCAAGGATTATAAAAATCCCAATACCTAACCACCAGACACATCTGCCGGCTGTAATACCTATAGAAGTAGCAACAAAGTTAGAAAAGACCATTAAAGTCATCCCAATTGTAGGGTAAAAGCTACCAA
Source organism: Niameybacter sp. (assembly GCF_036655075.1). NCBI lineage: Bacteria > Bacillati > Bacillota > Clostridia > Lachnospirales > Lachnospiraceae > Niameybacter > Niameybacter sp. The sequence goes on from NZ_JAVVQU010000008.1 coordinate 70,686, forward strand.
TCATAGGGTGTTGTATTTCCTCATAACTTTTTTGAGGATGAAGACAAATTTTAATGAGCATAAGTATAACGGCTGTGGCTGCAAATAGGTTTGCAAAATCTTGCAACCAGAATGCGCCTAAACCACCCCACAGATTGCCTAGTGTGATAAAGCCAAGAGAAATACCTGTAATGGCTACTGGAATATTTTTAAAATGATGACATGTCAATTTAATGGGCGTAAGTGTTTTAATTATCATAAAGACCACCTCGTTGTTGTTTGATAAATTTAGTATAATAAGGATATAATGATAAGTAAAATGAATGTATTTAATGCATATCATTAAAAATATTAATGATTGGAGTAAATCATGTTAGAAGAACTTAAAACTTTTGTAGCAGTTGTAGAATATAAAAACTTCACTAAAGCCAGTGAACGCGTTAATCTCTCTCAACCGAGTGTAAGTGTACATATCAAAAATTTGGAGAGGCATTTTGATACGCAGCTGATTATAAGATCAGTTAAGCAAAAAAATATTACGATTACTGAAAAGGGTCATTTGTTATATAGAAGAGCTAAAGAAATGATTGTATTATTAGAAACAACTGAAAAAGAAATGCACCATTTATCAAGTACTATAAAAGGGATGCTGAAAATTGGAGCGACGTACACAATAGGAGAGTGTATTTTGCCACATTTTTTGAAGCAATTTTGTGAGCAGTATCCGGATATTGAAATAGAAGTTGTCATTGATAATACAGCTAGAGTAAGGCAAAAGGTGCAAGCACTTCAGCTAGACATAGGATTGATAGAGGGGCTTGGTTATATGGGAGACTTTGAACAAGTCTATTTTCTAGAAGATGAGTTGGTCATTATGACACCAAAAGAAGCGGCTATAGGGCAGCAGCCTTTTGATAAAGAAAGTCTACAACATCAAAGATGGGTAACTAGGGAAGAAGGATCGGGATTAAGAGAATATCTAGATATGTTTTTAGCACATAATCAAATTATCCCTCAAACCAAACTTGTTTTAGGTAGTAATTATGCCATCAAGGAATCTGTGAAAAATGGATTAGGGATTGCTATGGTATCTGAATATATTGCAAAAGAGGCGGCATGTATGGAAGAAGTCAATGTGATTAAAATAGATGAGGCTTACAAAAGAAGCTTTTCATATATTTTGCCACGTGAGCTTGCCACATCAAAAGTAACTCAAGTCTTTAGAGAGGCTTTGGATGAGTTTAATGCCTAAGTTATTGACGGCACGTGAAAATCCTTTATAATAGAAAGAAGTAAATAAAAAGGAGATTTAGCTTGTGAACATTAAAAAAATCAATTGGAAAAAGGTCATCAACTATTTTGTTATGCTTTCACTTATCTTTTCAATCGTTTATATTGTGATTGCGATGACATTGGCACCAAGTGAACTAGATCCAACTAGACCTTTCGTAAGACTTAAGAGTGAGTATGTTCTAATGTTGCTACAATGTATTGTAGGCGTATTCGCGATGTTGCTACCAGGTATGCTTAAAAAGAAAATTAATCTTGAGATTCCATCTAGTATGATGCTACTTTATACTCTCTTTTTATATTGTGCCATCTACTTAGGAGAAGTGCGTAGTTTCTATTACACTGTTCCTCATTGGGATACTATTCTACATACCTTTAGCGGAGCAATGCTAGGCGCATTAGGATTTTCGTTTATTAACTTTTTAAATAAAACAGAAAAAGTACCTATCAATTTAAGCCCGCTTTTCGTAGTCGTATTTGCATTTTGTTTTGCGATTACAATGGGTGTTGTTTGGGAGTTCTATGAATTTTTTGCAGATGGATTATTACGTACTAATATGCAAAAATTTGCCTTTGAAAATGGAGAGCAACTTATAGGCAGAATGGCCTTAATGGATACGATGAAAGATTTAATCGTAGATGCAGTAGGCGCTGTTGTTATATCTATTATCGGCTATATTTCACTAAAGTATCAAAAAGGATGGGTAGAAAACCTTCTACTTGTGATACGTAAACAAAATTAAGAGAAAGCAAAGGGGTTGTCGCTTTATTGCGATAGCCCTTTTGTGATGTAAGGAGTCAAACTCCTGTTAGCTTAGATAGGAGTAAAGCAAA
>NZ_JAVVQU010000009.1:0-67201 GCF_036655075.1 Niameybacter sp.
ATTTTATGTGTTAATGTAGATGATGAGATAGAGTATATAAAAAGAACAATCGCATATTTAGAAGCTATTATATCATCAAAGGTAATTGCATTAGTTGTATTTCCTATGGAAAATACTGCTAGATGGTCAGTTCTAAGTCATAGAAAAGATGAGATAGAAAGTCAGAGGCTAGAGAAAGAACGAGATAGAATTGCCAAAGAAATAAAATTAAAAACATATATATTAAATCAAGATAATGAAATAGAAAGATTAACTAATCATGTAGAAGAATTTTTTAGCCAATAAATGATATATTAATAAGTAGCTGTGGTGATAATAAAATAAAATTAAGAGGAGGAGACAATGGAAACAAAGAAAGATTTCTTGAAAAATTTATTTTATTTAATAAAAATCCTATGGCAGTATAATCATAGGATTTTTGTGTTATTTATGAGTATTGTAATCTTTTCAAGTATAGTACCATTAATTGAAATCTGGATTCCAAAGGTATTACTAGAAGGTATTATTAAAGATCGTGATATTAGAGAAATGATTATTCTTTTAAGTTTCTTAGCCTTTGGAGTATGGGGACTTAATATTTGGGTAGGATATTTACAAAAAGAATATAATCGTATGATTAGTGTGGCAAGAACAGATTGTTTTGGAGATCTCCTCATGAATAAAACCTATCAGATGCGATATTATCTTTTGGAAGATCCCAAGATACAACAATTATTTGAAAAGGCTAGAATGGTTTCATTTAGTGATAAAGAGGGAGTAGAAGGCATACTTCGAAATTTACAACTCATTCTAAGTAAGGGGCTGACTATTATAGGATTAGGGGTGATTATAGCACAATTAAGCCCCTTAATTGTTATACTGCTAGTAATAGGTGTAAGCAGTAATATTTGGATTCTTAATAAGGTAAAGAATAAAGAGTTACTTATGAGAGATGAAAATACAGCCTATGATCGTAAGTTGAATTATTATCAGGATAAAATGAGTGACTTTTCTTATGGAAAGGATATAAGACTTTATCAATTAACAGAGTGGATCAGTAATAAACATAAGGAAGCGGCTTCAGGTAGATTGGTAAACCAAAAGAAAATTAGCAATGCATACTTTAGTATAGATTTATTTAGAGGAATGTATATACTTGTTCAAGAAAGCCTAATATATAGCTTTTTAATTTATGAAGTAGTTATTAAAGGGATGGGAATAGACGATTTTTCACTATATTTTGGTGCTATTGCTAGTTTTTCGACAGTACTAATAGGAATAATTACTAGTGGAACAAGTATCATTCAATTTTCAAAGTGTATATCGGATATGAGGTTATTGATGGAAATGGAGAATGAACTAGGGGGAAAATATACAGATAAGATAAAGGGTGAAATTATATTTGATAAGGTAGAATTTAAATACCCAGGATGTGATAAGACCATTTATAAAGATTTCAATCTTTGTATTAAAGCAGGAGAAAAAGTTGCAATTGTTGGAAAGAATGGGGCTGGGAAAACGACACTTACCAAATTACTAGTAGGGCTACATAAATGTGATAGTGGAAGGATATTGATTGACGGTAAAGATACTAGAGAAATAGAAAGTAAGACATTATATAGCTTTTTCTCAGTTGTATTTCAACAAATTAATCAATATGCATTTTCTTTAAAAGAAAATATAGCATTTCAAGAACAAGGATCTATAGAAACAAATAAATTAAAGAATGTAATAGATGAATCTGGCTTAGTTAAGGTTGTAGAGGGGCTGCAGAATGGTATAGAAACTTCATTAAGAAAAGATTTTGATCCATCAGGAGTAGATCTTTCAGGAGGGCAAGCTCAAAAATTAGCACTAGCAAGAGCATTATATAAAGATGCACCTATTTTGATTTTAGATGAACCAACAGCAGCAATGGACGCATTAGCAGAGGCAAAACTTTATGAACAATTTAATCATCTTGTAGGAGATAAAACAGCAATTTATATTTCACATCGCCTGTCAAGTACACGCTTTTGTGACAAAGTAGTGTTGGTAGATGAGGGGCATGTAGTAGAATATGGGACACATAAAGAATTAATGGACTTAAGAGGAATTTATTGGGAGATGTTTAATGCACAGAGATATTATTATCAAGAAAAGATTGTAGAAGAAGAGATTGCAGTAGGGGAGGTGTAGTATGAAACCTAGAAATAAGTTAAATCAATTAGATGGAGTAAGAAATGCAATTAGATTATTTATTTTCTTAATGAAAACTGTACATAAAATCTCTCCTACATATTTAATTATGGTTATAGGTATTGCAGTTATACAAGCAATACTACCTTTTGTATTAGTTATTATGCCAGGCCTTATCATGAATGAATTAGTAGGTAATCAAAATCTGGATATATTAATAGGATATGTTGTATTGACTCTAATAGTAACATTTATATGTAGTATAATGACAGGATGGTTAGGAAAGTGTAAGAATCTAAGGGCGCTAGAAGTTCAATATCAATTAGACCTAAAGCTTGGGCAAAGTTTTATGAATACAGAGTATAAGAACCTTGAAAAGCCTGAAGTATTAGACTTGAGGGAAAAAGCCCAGGAAGCAAAAGTAAGGTCAGGTAGTATACATAATCTAATAGAAAATTGTTTCAGTATTTTAACAGGGATGGCTTCGTTAGTAGGATACGGAGTTATTCTAGCAAGTTTGATTGAATCAGATTATAGGGGGCAGTTAACAGGAATAAGTATTATAGATTTCATAACAACTAATAGTTTATTGGTGCTAGTTATTTTACTAGTTCTTAATGTAGCTAATGCCTATATTCAAGTAAGATCCAATCAATGTTTTCACAAATTTATTGAAGAAGCAGCACCTATTAATAGAGAATACAGATATTATAAAAACTTAGAGAAAGATTATAAGGTGGGGCAAGATATTCGTTTGCAGAATGGATATGATTTATTAAGGCTTAGAATGAATGAATATATTGTTTTTTCTCAAAAGTTTTTAAAAAAATTGATGAATGAAGAGTATAAGTATACTATAGGTAGTATATCACTTGTTCAAATACAAACATTCTTGGTATATTCAATGATTACGCTAAAGGTATTTGTGAAGAGTATTACAGTAGGAAGCTTTTATATGTATATTCAGTCTGTGACAAATTTGAATACATTAGTAAGAAATATCTTTGCTAATTTTACAAGTATTCGTAGGGCATTACAGTATTATAAGGCATATGAAGATATCTTAAAGCTTGGAGGTGAAGCAGGAAAAGGTGAACCTGTACCACCAATAAATAAAGGATATGAGTTGTGTTTTGAAAATGTTTGGTTTAGATATCCTGGTTCAGAAATATGGATTTTAAAAGATTTTTGTATAAATTTGAATAAGGGGGAGAAAATGGCTGTAATAGGTCTTAATGGTGCAGGGAAAAGCACATTAATTAAGCTAATTCTTAGGTTCTATCAACCTAATAAAGGAAGAATTTTATTGAATGGAAAAGATATAAGCTTATTAGATAAAACAGAGTATTATAAATTATTTTCGGTAGTGTTTCAGGATTTTAAATTATTTGCATGTAGTGTTGCGGAAAATATAGCATGTGATACACAATCTAACAAAGATGGTATTACTCAAGTTATAGATAAAGTAGGAATGAAAGAAGTATTAGGACAGTATAACGGGATAGAGACAGCCGTAACGAGATATTTTGAGAGTGATGGAATAGAATTTTCAGGAGGAGAAAGTCAAAAGCTTGCTATAGCAAGAGCAATTTGGCGTAATGCAGAAATTGTAATTATGGATGAACCAACAGCTGCGTTAGATCCGATTTCAGAATATGAAATCTATAATAAATTTAAAAAAATTATGAAAGGTAAGACGGCAATTATGGTTTCTCATAGGCTTTCAAGTTGTAGACTTTGTGACCATATAATTGTTATTGATGAGGGACGGGTAGTAGAAGAAGGAAAACATGAAGAGTTGGTAGAAAGGAAAGGAGTATACTATACACTGTGGAAAACTCAAAGTCAGCATTATGTGAGTTCAGTATAAGAATTTAGCGTATGGTACCATGTACATGACAATTTAGACACAATTTATAGAACCTAACAGATGCTAGAATCTGTTAGGTTCATTTTAATAATCAGAATGGGATGATATGAACAAAAGTCGAACGTTATATTTAAATATAATAAAATAGTTCACAAAAAGAAAAAAGTATGCTATATTATTATTAACTTATGTAAAACAATATTTAATCGTATAATTTTGGTGATAAGGACCGAAGGTTTCTACCTACTTGCCGTAAATGAGTAGACTACGAAATTTTCACCTTCCAAAAAATATTAGGAAGAGGGAAAATATGACAAAAGAGAGTATTTATGAACTAGATGGCAGAGTGCCACTTAAAAAAGCTATACCATTGGGGATGCAACATGTATTAGCGATGTTTGTAGGGAATGTTTCACCACTTATTATTGTATGTGGAATGCTTCAAATTCCAGCAGAACAAAAGGCGGCATTGATTCAAAATGCCATGTTTATCGCAGGGCTTATCACATTGATTCAACTGTATCCATTAGGACGTATTGGGGCAAAGCTTCCAATTGTTATGGGTACAAGTTCAGGGTTCTTGCCAACTGTACAAGCTGCGGCAGGGAGCTATAGCTATGGTGCAATTATGGGTGCATCTTTTACAGGTGCAATTATTGAAATGATACTTGGGTTCTTTATTAAGCCTCTTAAGAAATTCTTCCCGCCGGTTGTAACAGGTACAGTGGTTATCGCTATTGGATTCTCACTTATTCCTACAGGGGTAAAATTCTTAGCAGGTGGTATTGGTGCACAAGACTTTGGTGCACCTGAAAATCTTTTCTTAGGCTTCTTAGTTATGATTATTATCATAGGGCTTAAACAATTTACAAAAGGATTTACTAGTGTTTCTTCTATATTAATAGGGATTGTAGTAGGCTATATTGTAGCGATGTGTATGGGTAAAGTAGATTTTAGCGGAGTGACAAATGCAGCATGGTTTAGTATGCCACAGCCCTTCATGTTTCCGTTTGAATTTAAGTTAGAGGTTATTATTCCTATGTGTATTATGTACATAGCCACAGCAGTTGAAACGGTAGGTGACGTTTCTGGGATTACTATGGGTGGGCTTGACCGTGAACCGAGTGATCGTGAGCTTGCTGGTAGTGTTCTTGCAGATGGATTTGGTAGTGCGATTGCTTCTGTATTTGGTGTGCTTCCAAATACTTCATTTAGTCAAAATGTTGGTCTTGTAAGCATGACAAAAGTTGTAAACCGTTTTACGATTATGACAGGTGCTGTATTCTTAATCTTAGCTGGCTTCTTCCCCAAACTTGGGGCAGTTGTAGCGGCTACACCACAATCTGTACTTGGTGGGGCAACAGTTATCATGTTTGCCATGATTGCAGTAAGTGGTATGCAACTTGTATTCAAACAAGATATGAGTGGACGTAATGGTATGATTGTTGCCATTGCCTTAGGACTTGGACTTGGTTTAGGGGGAGTGCCAGATGCACTTCAATATTTACCGGCTTGGGCAAAACTTATCTTTGCACAAAGTGGTATTGTCGTAGCATTCTTGGTAGCGGCTACTTTGAACTTTGTTTTGCCAAAAGATGAGCAAGCAAATCAAGCAGAATAGACTAGAATAGGTAAACTTGCTAGGTTATTTAAAACCTAGTAAGTTTTTTTGTATAGATGGAATATTTTATTAACCACAAATAAATGATATACTAGTATCTATAAAATACTAGAAGTAGACTAGAGAGGAACTGAATATGGGGAAATATAATGTATCCATCTTCAATATTGCACATTCAGTGGGGAAGATAGCTGATTTAGTAGATACGCAATTGACTGGACATAATAAGCGAGTAGCTTATATTGCAGGTATCATTGCGAGGGAACTTAATATGACAGCCAAAGAGCAAGATGAGATTGTGCTAGCGGGACTTATTCATGATATAGGGGAACTATCTGGACAAGAACGGGCTGATTTATTAGAGTTTAAAGGATGCAATGGCAATATTCATGCGGAAAGAGGTTATAAGTGGTGTAATGTTGAGTGCCAAAAGTAAATATTATAAAAGTATAGAATTTACAACAGATATGATGATTCAATTAGGTTTATTCTGCTCTCGAATTATTGACTTTAGGTGTCACTTTACAGCTACCCATTCTAGTGGTATTGCAGCAGTAGCGAGTGAACTTGCAAGATTAAAAGGATATAATCACTATGATTGTACATTGATGCGCTTTGCTGGATATGTACATGATATAGGTAAGCTAGCCGTACCTATTGAAATTATAGAAAAACCGAGTAAACTTACAGATGAAGAATGTAGTCTTATGAAGATGCATACTTATTATACGCATCAAATTTTGAGTGATATAGAAGGGATGGATACTGTAAGAAAGTGGGCAGCCTATCATCATGAAAATATAAAAGGTACAGGGTATCCTTTTGGAATTCAAGGCAAAGAGATGTGCGAAGGGTGTAAAATTATGAAAGTAGCAGATATTTTTACAGCCTTGACAGAGGAAAGGCCATATAGGCCTTCTATGGATGAGCAAGAGGTGTTTGAAATTTTTGATAAAATTGATCAAGATGACGAGGAATTCAAATACTTGGTTAAATTGTTAAAAGATAATTATGAAGATTTAGTAGCCATGAGGGAAGTTGAACAGACAGATGCAATTTGTAGATATGAGATATTTATTGAATAAATGACAAAAGGCGTGAAGAGATTAAAGGCTTCACGCTTTAAATATGACTAGAGGAGAATGAGGATGATTATTTTATTAATTATGTGTGTAGGTGTAGCAATAGGTGCCTACATGTTTCCCGAAAAGTGGCAACAACATAATAGTAAAGTACAAGTTGGAAGTATTGTACTTTTGATTTTTTGTATGGGTGTAACACTAGGAAGCAATGATGCGATTATGGATAAATTATTGGGAATGGGTATTAAGGGATTACTTTTTGCTATTATTCCTATCATTATATCGGTTATAGCAGTATACATATTGACTCAGGTATTTATGAAGGAGAAAAAAGATGATTAAAGCAATTATGATGAGTTTGGTGTTAGGTATACTCTATGCGAGAACAGGATTAGAAGGCAGTCAAATAGAGTTTTTTAATGGACTTTCAGATATTACTTTAGCGGTTTTAATGTTTTCTGTAGGGATTAGTGTAGGTGGCAATAGACAAGTCTTTCATAAAATTAAAGAGCATCATGTGAAAATTTTGCTTATTCCAATAGGCATAGTTGGTGGGTCTATATTAGGTGGTGTTGTTTGTAGTAAACTGATGAATATGCCACTCAATGCAAGTGTAGCCATTACATCAGGACTTGGTTGGTATACCTTATCAGGGGTGCTTCTGACGGACTTAGCAGGTGCAGATATTGGGACAATAGCCTTTTTGGCGAACTTATTTAGAGAAATTCTATCTTTTATGTTGATTCCTGTTATTGCAAAGTATTGTAACCATTATACAGCTATAGCACCAGCCGCCGCTACCAGTGAAGACACAACCTTGCCTGTACTTATTAAGTATACTAGTGAGGAAGTGGTGGTAATGGCTGTCATTAACGGGGTTGTTTGTTCTATGATGGTACCTATATTAATCAACTTTTTCTATAATGTGTTATAAAGAAACTTAAGATATAAAGAGAGGTTCAACGTATGGTAACAAAGATATTATTTGTGATTATTGCAGGCTTTCTTCTAATAGGTGGTATAGATTATCTGCTAGGAAATAAGTTAAAGCTTGGTGGACAATTTAAAAAAGGAATAGAGACAGTGGGTGCACTAAGTTTAAATATGATAGGAATCTATATGTTAGCACCATTATTAGCAAGTGGGCTTATAGGGATGTTAGAACCTATAGCCAACCTACTAAACATAGATCCTTCTATTATTCCAACTACCTTTTTGGCTGTGGATATGGGCGGGTTGCAACTGGGGAGGCAATTGGCACATACATCACAAATGGCGAGCTTTTCAGGAATTCTATTAGCTTCTAATTTAGGGGCTACTTTAAGTTTTTCTATTCCGGTGGCATTAGGCATGGTAAAAAAAGAAGACTTGCCTTTTTTCTTGAAGGGGTTAGTGATTGCTATGATTACTTTACCAATAGGAAGCTTTGTAGGTGGATTGGTGCAAGGTGTTGAACTTAGCGTGCTCTTTGTAAATAGCATTCCTCTTTTGGTATTAAGTGGTGTGCTAGGGTTCTGTACACTCAAGTACACAGCGGGCGTTGTCAAATTTTTTGCTGGATTTAGTAAAGTGATTACGATGATTAGTATTTTAGGACTTATTGCAGTAGGGGTGGAAGTGGTGTTAGGTATAAGTTTTCTACCAAGTACGATGCCCCCATTAGGTGAAGCTGCAGAAGTGGTTGTCCGTATAGGTATATTTTTAGCAGGTGCTTATCCTATGCTTTATTGTTTGCAAAAAGGCCTTCAAAAGGTCACAAAGCCCTTAGCAATACAATTGGGGGTTAATGATACAACCATTGTGGGGATGATTGGTGCATTGGCAAGTAATCTTTTAACTTTTGGAGATTTGGAAGAGATGGACAAGAAGGGTAAAGTGATGGCAAGTGCCTTTAGTATAAGTGCAGGATTTATGCTAGGTGGGCAGCTGGCATTTGTAAGTGCAATGGAAGAGTCCATGATTTTGCCTTTTTTAACTTCTAAAATTGTAGCAGGCTTATTAAGCGTGGTGATTGTGTTAAGCGTGTACAACAAAATCAAGGATTGATGTAAAAAGGATATAATAAGTATAAAATGGCTTGAACTTGGAAACAATGATAAGGATTAAAATCAATGTTAAAGGAGTTTGAGCATGGCGAAAAACAAGAATAACAAAGACAAAGTAAATACAAAGAGTAAAAAGGTCAAAAACAACAACTTAGAAGTAGCTGAAGAAATTCAACCTAAGAAAAAATAAGAGAGTGAAATGCACAGGTTCCTTGAACTTGTGCATTTTTTTCGCTATAGTGAGAATATATATAAGTTTTATATGTTATCTAGATAGTGTATAATAAAAAGAATATAAAGTTAGGGGGAGATGAAACATGTCAACACAAAAAAACTTTAGTGAACAAGACATAGCGAGTAATAAGGGAATGGCAGCTTTGTCTTATTTGGGTATTTTATTTTTAGTGCCGTTACTTGCAGCAAAAGAATCGAGGTATGCTCAGTTCCATGCAAATCAAGGAATGGTATTTTTTATTGCATCAATCATTGTACCTGTTGTAGGAAATATTTTAGCGCTTATTCCTTTCATTGGATGGATTTTTTCGCTTGCAGTGTGGTTCCTAATTACAGCAGGTTTCATTATGGGGCTTGTTAATGCACTACAAGGGCAGGCAAAAGAGTTGCCACTCATTGGGCATATCCAACTGATTTAATAACAGTCTATATAAAAGCTTATGTGGTTGAGGCATAAGCTTTTTATTTTCTTTTTAGACATTTTTTTTAGAATATGATAAGCTAGTACTATGATACTTATGATGTAATAGGAGATTAGACAATGAAAATATTATTTGTGACAACGGACTGGATGAAGTACTACGTAGGAGAAGGAGATGAAGAAAAAGTGGTTCCACTTTGTGGGTACAACTTTCAAAATGTAAATGGGCTTTACTATGGTTATGGAGCAGGGTTAGAAAAGATTAATTTAGAAAAGCTAGAAGGCGTAAATGAAGAAACTATAGAGATAGAAGATGACCAGGTAAAAGATGTACTTGTTGTATGGTTAGCACCAAATCGTAAAGGTGAAACTTGTGTTATAGGGTGGTACAAAAATGCCACAGTATATAGTGATGCGATGACTGAACTTACCTTAGATAGTGAACAATTTGAGAAAACATATACCATTGTAGCAGCAAGTAAAGGATCAATCTTGCTACCGGTAGAAGAAAGAAGTTATGTGGTAGAAGGATTAGAAGCACCTCTTGCCTATCATATGGAAGAAGCTAAGCGCGCTGAGCTTTTAAGCTATATTCATAACTATGCAGGAGACTGTATGAATTTAGTCTTAAAAGAAAAAGAACTTACAGGTGTTCTTTCTATCAACATGGATTATGAACGCTATTTTTACAAAGCAGATGAGTTCTTAGCAAAAGATGCATACGCAAAAGCTATTCGATGCTTCAACAGAGCAATTCAAGAAGAACCTAATGAGACATTAGGGTATGAATGTAAAGCCAGTATTTTACTTAGCCTTAAAATGTATGATGAAGCTTTAGAACTTTATAAAAAAGTTGTAGCACTAGATGAAAGTAATGATTTAGCTTATTACTGTATTGGGCTTATTCTAGGACTTAAAGGGATGTATGATGATGCCCTCCCTTACTTTGACCAATATTTAGAACGTAGAAGTCAAGATTATCATGTAGTAGCAGAACGTGCATATATTTACTTTGTTCAAGGAAATAAGGCAAAAGCGGAAGAAGCTATAGAAATGGCTTACAAAAATGAAAGAGAAAATCCCGTTGTGACACAAATCTATAAACGTATTGTACAAAAATAATAAATAGATTAAAGCGTAGTTTGGAACGAAAAAATATTCCGAACTACGCTTTTTTTTTAGGTTTAACTAGAATTATGTAAAGTTATAGGAGTGGGTGTAAACAAAGATAACTATAAAAATAATGTTTTTAAGATTAAAATGAAATTTTTAATAGTAAATTAAATCATATAACAAATAAATTAAAAAAATTTGGAAATTAGTTATGTTAACTTTTAGAAATGAGAGTATAAATTATGAAAGAAAGTAACCTTTGTAATATATAACGAATATAAGAAAAATTAAAATTAAATAAAAGTATATTATTGACACTATAACAGACAATTGATACAATACTTATAAATTGAATTGTCAGATAAATGCAATGAAAGAGTTATGTCTCGTCCTTTGTTGGGTGAGATTTTTGTTTATACAAGTTCTATATAAGGAGGTTCAAAGATGAAATTATCAGATGTATTAGTAAGATGTTTAATGGAGGAGGACGTTGATACAGTATTCGGTTATCCAGGTGCGGCAGTCCTATCACTGTATGAATCTTTGCGCGCTTCTTGTATACACCATGTATTAGTAAGACAAGAACAAGCGGCAGTGCATTCGGCAAGTGGATATGCAAGAACAACGGGTAAAGTAGGCGTATGTATGGCAACATCAGGACCAGGTGCTACTAACTTGGTAACAGGTATTGCAACAGCTTATATGGATTCTATCCCTATTGTTATTTTTACAGGGCAAGTCAAATCCACACTTATAGGCAGAGATGTATTCCAAGAAGTAGATATTACAGGATGTACAGAACCGTTTATTAAGCACAGTTACCTTTTGCAAAATCCTAAAGATTTTCCACGTATTGTAAAAGAAGCTTTTTACATAGCAAGAACAGGTAGACCGGGACCTGTACTCATTGATATTCCTATGGATTTTCAAGATGCACAGATTGAGTTTAACTATCCTAAGAATGTAGATATTAGAGGTTACAAACCTACTATAAAAGGACATGTGGGACAGATTAAAAGAGCCAGTAAGCTTTTACAACACAGTAAAAAACCACTTATTTGTGTAGGGGGAGGTGTGATTCTTGCCCATGCAAAAGAGGAATTGCGTGAGTTAGTTCGAAAATCTAATATTCCGGTGGTACATACTTTAATGGGTACAGGCGTACTTGATACCCAATCGCCGTATAACTTAGGAATGATAGGTAGCCATGGTTATGCTCATGCAAACTGGGCTCTAAAAAATGCAGATACTATTCTTTTTGTAGGGGCACGCATTGCAGACCGTGCAGTGGCTCAGGTAGGTATTCTAGATGAGAATGCCAATATTATTCACATTGATGTAGACCCTGCGGAGATTGGAAAGATTACGTCAGCCAATATTCCAGTTGTGGGGGATGCAAAGGAAATCTTAAAGGTGATGAATGAAATGGTGGAAGCTGTTGATACGGATGAATGGAGCAAGACCATTTTGGCATGTAAAAAAGATCAAGTGGATGTGAACTATGAGAAAGGTGTAAACCCTAAAATGGTTATACGTACACTTTCTAACTTATTAGGAGAAGATGCAATTATTACGGCAGACGTTGGGCAAAACCAGTTTTGGACCATGCGCAATATGGAAATGAAAGGCCAAAGGCAAATGATTTGTTCCGGTGGACTTGGGACAATGGGTTACTCCATTCCTGCTTGTATAGGCGCTTGTATAGGGAGTAAGGAGAAAAAAGTTGTAGGTGTATTTGGAGATGGAAGTTTCCAAATGAGCTTCTTTGAACTAGGAACACTGATACAAGAGCAGGTCCATCCTATTTTAATTTTATTTAATAATAGTGGACTGGGGATGGTAAGAGAGATTCAGCGTAAATCTGAATTGAAAGAGTATGGTGTAGGCCTATCTAAAAATCCGGATTTTACAGCTATTGTGCGAGCCTATGGGATTCAGGCAAGAACCATATCGGATCCAAGTCAAGTGGAAGAGGCACTTCGTGAAGCGGTAGCAAGCCGTGAGCCTTATTTCTTTGAATTCATTGTTAATGATAAAGAAAGTACACTGTAGAGGAGGCGAAAGTATGGAAAAACACGTTATATCCGTACTCGTTGAGAACCATTCGGGAGTACTTAGTCGTATATCTGGGTTGTTCAGTAGACGAGGCTACAATATTGATAGTTTGTCAGTAGGGGAGACGGATAATCCTTCTATCTCTCGTATGACTATCGTGACAAAAGCAGATAAACAAATACAAGAACAAATCAAGAAACAGCTTAACAAGCTGGTAGAAGTGATTAAAATTGTAGAATTAGAAGAAAAGGATGCTGTTTACAGAGAATTGGCACTGGTTAAGGTTTGTGCCAATCAAAGTAACCGAGCAGAGATTATAGAAATTGCAAATATATTTAGGGCCCATATTGTAGATGTATCAAAAGAGATTTTGATATTAGAAGCAACAGGTGACCAAAGTAAAATCCATGCCTTAACAGAAATGCTCAGGCCTTATGGAATACGAGAAGTAATCCGTACAGGACTCACGGCACTTCAACGAGGCGAAAAAGAACTAAAAAACTAAGACTTCCTACAGAAGCCTTATAAATAAAACATATAGATTAGGGAGGATTTATTTATGGCAAAGTTATATTATCAAAAGGATTGTAATTTGAATTTATTAAAAGGTAAAAAAGTAGCGATTATTGGTTATGGTAGTCAAGGTCATGCACATGCACTTAATTTACATGAATCAGGTGTGGACGTTATTGTAGGTCTTTATGATGGAAGTCCTTCATGGGCTAAAGCCCAAAAAGCTGGTCTTATAGTCATGACGGCTGTAGAGGCTGCAAAAGCTGCAGACTTTATTATGATTCTAATCAATGATGAAAAACAAGCAAAACTTTATACAGAAAGTATTAAAGAAGGTCTTACAAAAGGTAAAACCCTTGCATTTGCACATGGCTTCAACATTCATTATGGACAAATCGTACCACCAAGTGACGTAAACGTTGTGATGATTGCGCCTAAAGGACCTGGTCATACAGTAAGAAGTCAATATGAAGAAGGTCGTGGTGTACCATGTCTTATTGCTGTATACCAAGATGCTACGGGTAATGCAAAAGACATTGCACTTGCTTATGCAGATGGTATTGGTGGTGCACGTGCAGGTATTCTTGAAACAACTTTCAAAGAAGAGACAGAGACAGACCTTTTTGGAGAACAAGCGGTGCTTTGCGGTGGTGTAACAGCACTTATGAAAGCTGGTTTTGAAACATTAGTAGAAGCAGGCTATCAACCAGAGAGTGCATATTTTGAATGTGTACATGAAATGAAACTTATTGTTGACCTTATTAACCAAGGTGGCTTTGAATATATGAGATATTCTATCTCTGATACAGCAGAATACGGTGACTACACAGTAGGGCCACGTATTATTACAGAAGATACCAAAAAAGAAATGAAGAAAGTACTTACAGAAATTCAAGATGGTACGTTTGCAAAAAACTGGATTTTGGAAAATCAAGCAAATCGTCCTTACTTCCGTTCAATCCGTCGTATCGAAGCGGAGCACCAAGTTGAAACAGTAGGAAAAGAACTTAGAAAAATGATGAGCTGGATTAAAGAAGACGATAAATAAGATGATAAATGAGTAAAGGAGGGCTTTTATTATGGCAAAAGCTATTAAAATTTTTGACACTACACTTAGAGACGGCGAACAATCACCAGGATGTAGTATGAACCTAAGCGAAAAACTGGAGATGGCACTACAACTAGAAAGACTAGGCGTGAATGTGATTGAAGCAGGTTTTGCAATTGCCTCACCTGGTGATTTCCAATCCGTAAGTCAAATTGCGAAAGTTGTTAAGAATACAACAGTAGCCAGCCTAGCAAGAGCTCTCGAAAAAGATATAGATGCAGCGGCACAGTCACTTAAAAATGCGGCTTACCCACGTATTCATACTTTTATTGCTACATCAGATATTCATATGCAATACAAACTTAAAAAATCTAAAGAGGAAGTCCTA
The DNA here is from genome assembly GCF_036655075.1 of Niameybacter sp. Lineage (NCBI taxonomy): Bacteria > Bacillati > Bacillota > Clostridia > Lachnospirales > Lachnospiraceae > Niameybacter > Niameybacter sp. The sequence continues at coordinate 14,548 of NZ_JAVVQU010000009.1, forward strand.
CAAACAGCGGTAGAGATGGTTAAGTACGCTAAAAAGTACTGTGGGGATGTAGAGTTCTCGGCAGAGGATGCTTCAAGAAGTAATCCAGCTTTCCTCTATCAAATTTTTGAAGCTGTTATTGAGGCTGGTGCTACGGTTATTAACGTTCCAGATACGGTAGGCTATACAAGTCCAGAAGAGTTTTATGCACTGATTCAAGGCATACGTCAAAATGTAGCCAATGTTGATAAAGTAGATATTTCTGTGCATTGTCATAATGACTTAGGCTTAGCAGTGGCTAACTCTCTTTCTGCTATTAAGGCAGGTGCAACACAAGTTGAATGTACTGTGAATGGTATAGGAGAACGTGCAGGTAATGCGGCACTTGAAGAGCTAGTGATGAATCTAGGCCTTCGAAAAGACCTTTATAATATAGGCACAGAAATTAATACAAAAGAAATTTATAAAACAAGTAAGCTACTTAGTAGTATTACAGGGGTTAAAGTACAACCAAACAAAGCAATCGTAGGGGAAAATGCTTTTGCACATGAATCTGGTATTCATCAACATGGTGTACTTGCGAACAAAGAGACTTATGAGATTATGACACCAGAGTCTATAGGCCTTACGGAGAATAAAATGGTACTGGGCAAACATTCTGGACGCCATGCCTTTGTAGACCGCATAGAGACTATGGGTTATATCCTAGAAGAAGATACGTTGAATAAAGCATTTGAGCAATTTAAGGCTTTAGCAGATAAGAAGAAAGTCGTATCGGATAAAGATATTGAAGCGCTGGTACGTCGTAAGACAATTGTGATTCCACAAACGTATACATTAGATCGCTTTGTAGTCAATTCGGGGAATACGATTACAGCAACCTCTTCTGTACGTCTTTACTGTAAGACAGGTGCGGTACTTGAAGATGTGATGTCTTCTTATGATGGACCGATTGATGCCTCTTTCAAAGCGATTGATAAGATGGTAGGTAAGAAGTTTACACTAGAAGACTTCGTTATCAATTCTGTTACAGGTGGTGCAGATGCACAAGGTGAGGTAACTCTTAAAATTAAGTGTAAGAATAAAACATATAATGGACATGGCGTGAGTATGGATATTGTAGAAGCAAGTATTTTAGCTTATATATCTGCCATTAACAATATGCTTTATGATTTAGAAAGTATGAAATAAAGAGTGAAAAGCTGAGAGTGCAGGGACTATGAAATTAGGCCTTGCACTTTATGCAATTTAGATATATTTCCATAATAAGGAAAATAAAGTATAAGGGTTATATCGGATAGTCATAAAAATTAGAACTTAAAAAGGAGGAACACAGTATGGGAATGACCATGACACAAAAAATTTTAGCAGCACATGCAGGGATTAGCCAAGTTGAAGTAGGACAATTAATAGAGGCTAATCTTGATCTGGTACTTGGAAATGACATTACAACGCCTGTAGCCATTAAGGAATTTGAGAAGATTGGTTTAGAACAAGTCTTTGACAAAGCTAAAGTGGCGATTGTACCAGACCATTTTACGCCTAACAAAGATATTAAAGCTGCAGAGCAATGTAAATGTGTAAGACACTTTGCGTATGATAAGGCTATCGAAAATTATTTTGAAGTGGGTGAGATGGGGATTGAGCATGCCCTGCTCCCTGAAAAGGGACTTGTGGTACCTGGTGATGTAGTCATTGGTGCAGATTCTCATACATGTACATATGGTGCACTTGGTGCATTCTCTACAGGAATCGGAAGTACAGATATGGCGGCTGGAATGGCTACAGGTAAGGCGTGGTTCAAAGTGCCAGCAGCCATTTTGTTTGTGTTATCAGGTGAGCCTACAAAGTTTGTATCAGGCAAAGATATCATTCTTCATATTATAGGAATGATTGGTGTAGATGGTGCCTTATATAAATCTATGGAATTTGTAGGAGAGGGGCTAAAATACTTATCTATGGACTCTAGACTTTCTATGGCAAATATGGCAATAGAAGCAGGGGCCAAAAATGGTATTTTTGAAGTGGATGATGTCACACTTGAGTATGTGAAGGAGCGTTCAATCAAACCTTATACCGTGTATAAAGCAGATGAGTATGCAGTATATGAGCAAGTGATAGAAATTGACTTAAGTACAATCAGACCAACAGTAGCCTTTCCACATTTACCTGAGAACACAAAAACTATAGATGTAGTAGGTAACATTGCCATTGACCAAGTGGTGATTGGCTCTTGTACCAATGGACGTATGGAAGACTTACGTATGGCAAGAGAGGTCATGAAAGGGAAAAAGGTGGCTCGTGGTGTGCGTGCGATTATTATTCCTGGAACTCAAAAGATTTATTTACAAGCGATTAAAGAAGGTATTATTCAAGATTTAGTAGAGGCAGGTTGTGTGGTGAGTACACCAACTTGTGGACCTTGCTTAGGTGGTCATATGGGGATATTGGCACAAGGTGAACGATGTGTAGCCACTACTAATCGTAACTTTGTAGGACGCATGGGACATGTAGAATCAGAAATCTATTTAGCAAGTCCAGCAGTAGCAGCAGCATCTGCTATTTGTGGTAAAATTGCAAATCCAGAAAGTTTATAGGAGGAATGAAGATGAAAGCATTAGGAAGAGTATTTAAATACGGAGACAACATTGATACAGACGTTATTATTCCGGCAAGATATCTCAACACTTCTGACCCTATAGAGCTTGCTAAGTTTTGTATGGAAGACATTGACCCAATGTTTAGTAAGAAGGTAGAAGTAGGCGATATGATTGTGGCAGATAAGAATTTTGGTTGTGGCTCTTCTCGTGAGCATGCCCCTATTGCAATCAAAGCTTCAGGTATATCTTGTGTAATTGCAAAGACTTTTGCCCGTATATTTTATAGAAATGCTATCAATATTGGGTTGCCTATTTTGGAATGCCCAGAGGCGGTAGACGGCATTAGCCAAGGGGATCAAGTAGAAGTGGATTTTAATACAGGAGTTATTCAAAATGTTACAACAGGGATGTGTTATAAAGCACAACCTTTCCCAGAGTTTATGCAACGCATTATTGCAGCCAATGGGCTTGTCAATTATGTGAAAGAAAATAGAAAGTAGGTGAGCTGAGATGAACTATCAGATTGTGACGTTACCAGGAGATGGCATCGGGCCTGAGATTGTACAAGGAGCTGTAAAAGTCTTAGAACAAGTTGGTAGTAAATTTAATCATACTTTTAATATAGACGAACAACTTATAGGGGGAGCAGGTATAGACCAAGCAGGTGCATCTTTGCCTCAACCTACAATAGATGCTTGCTTTAAAAGTGATGCAGTCTTATTAGGCGCAGTTGGCGGGCCTAAGTGGGATACCACTTCTAATGGTGACCGTCCAGAAAAGGGACTTCTTAAAATTCGTGAAACCCTTAAATTATTTGCCAACTTAAGGCCAGCTATTTTGTATAAACAACTGAAATCGGCCAGTCCTTTAAAAGAAGAAATCATAGGGGATAACTTAGATATTTTAATTGTCAGAGAGCTTACGAGTGGGATTTATTTTGGAAAGCACGAGCGTATCGTTATGGAAAATCCTAAAGCAACTTATGCAGAAGATGTAGAGTACTACAACGTAGAAGAAATTGAACGTATTTTGCGCGTTGGATTTGAAGCAGCTATGAAACGAAGTAAGAACGCTGTCATTGTAGATAAGGCAAATGTATTAGCAACCTCTAAGCTTTGGAGAGAAGTTACCCAAGAAGTGGCCAAGGACTTTCCGGAAGTGACATATAGCTTCATGTATGTAGATAATGCGGCGATGCAACTTGTAGTGAATCCGAGACAGTTTGATGTGATGATTACCAACAATATGTTTGGGGACATTTTGTCAGATGAGGCAAGTATGTTGACAGGGTCTATAGGGATGTTGGCATCAGCAAGCTTAGGAGAAGGCACTTTAGGCCTTTATGAGCCAAGTCATGGGAGTGCTCCAGATATAGCAGGTGAAAATAAAGCGAATCCCATAGCGACTATTTTGTCAGTGGCTATGATGTTACGCTATTCCTTGGGACTTGAAGGAGAAGCACTGGCTATAGAAAATGCAGTAGAAAGCGTCTTGGATGCAGGCTATAGAACTGCTGATATTATGAATACAGGGATGCAACTTGTAGGAACGAAAGAAATAGGTGACTTAATCTGTAAGGCACTTTGTGTATAAAAAGACATTGTAAAAAGTGAGATAGGGAGGTATGAGTAATGAGTAGAATCATATATTTAGATGGTCAATATGTGCCAGAGGAAGAAGCTAAAGTATCTGTATTTGATCATGGTGTACTTTACGGAGATGGCGTGTTTGAAGGGATTCGGGTGTACAATGGGCGCATTTTTAAATGTGAGGAACATATTGATAGACTATACAATGCGGCTAAAGCGATTATGTTAGACATAGCATTAGCAAAAGAAGAGATGACACAAGTACTCCTTGAAACGTGTAGAAAAAATGACATAAGAGATGGTTACGTACGTCTTGTTGTAACAAGAGGAAAAGGGGATTTAGGTCTTAATCCTAAAAGTTGTAAGGTGGCGACTGTATTTTGTATAGCAGGTTCTATTACACTTTATCCAGAGGAAATGTATACAAAGGGAATGCCTATTATCACGGCTGTACAAAGAAGAAATAAAGCAACGATTGTAGACCCACAAGTTAAATCGCTTAACTATTTAAATAACATTTTAGCTAAAATAGAGGCTAATCGTGCAGGTGTACCTGAAGCGTTAATGCTTAATCATGATGGGATTGTGGCAGAGTGTACAGGAGATAACATTTTTATTGTAAAGAATAATGTTATCTATACACCACCTATTCATGTAGGTATATTAGATGGGATTACACGAAGTACAGTTATTGAACTAGCTAAAAAGTTAGGTTATGCAGTAGAAGAGAAGGAATTTACTTTGTTTAATGTGTATAGTGCAGATGAATGCTTCTTAACAGGAACAGCAGCAGAAGCTATACCAGTAACAAGTGTAGATGAACGTGTTATTGGAAGTGGTGTAGCAGGGAAAGTCACAAAAGAAATTCTTGCTGCTTTCAAAGCTTATGCCAATGAAAATGGTACAGATATTTTCTAGCAGAAGATAGACAATAGAAAAGGTTCAATAGGGGTATAGCAAGAAGAAAAGATGCTATACCCCATCCTTGGCATAAGCCCTTAGCTAATAAGTACTAAATAGAGTATGTAATATAAGTAAACCTATCACTTGGAAGGCGAAAGATAGAGCCAAATAAAAGTGCTTGTAACGATTAGCGTAAAAATAAAATGAATAGATAGAAGGAGGTAACTTATGAGAAGTGATGTTGTTAAAAAAGGTGCAGACCGTGCACCACACCGTTCATTATTCAAAGGCATGGGATACATAGAGGAAGAGTTGAATCAACCTTTAATAGGCGTTGTAACAGCTAAAAGTGAAATTGTACCTGGGCATATGCATCTTGACCGTATTACAGAGGCGGTAAAAGCAGGGATTCGTATGGCAGGAGGAACACCTGTAGAAATTCCAGCAATTGGGGTGTGTGATGGCATTGCTATGGGGCATGAAGGGATGAAGTACTCACTTGTAACCCGTGAGCTTATTGCAGACTCTATTGAGTGTATGACCATGGCGCATGGATTTGATGGGCTTGTACTTGTACCAAACTGCGACAAGATTGTACCGGGGATGCTTATGGGAGCAGCACGTATGAATTTGCCAACAGTACTTGTGAGTGGTGGGCCTATGTTAGCAGGAACAGTAGGTGGCAAAAAGGTAAGTTTATCGCTTATCTTCGAAGCAGTAGGTGCTTTTAATTCAGGCAAGATTTCAGAAGAAGAATTATATGAATTTGAAGAGCATACATGCCCAGGTTGTGGGTCCTGTTCGGGGATGTTTACTGCAAATAGTATGAACTGTATGAGTGAAGTATTGGGGATTGCATTACCTGGAAATGGAAGTATTCCAGCCGTTTATGCAGAACGTGTCCGTTTAGCTAAGAAAACAGGATTGGCCATTATGAAAATGATAGAAAAGGATATTAAGATTTGTGATATCTTAAATGATAAAGCTTTTGAAAATTCATTAACAGTAGATATGGCATTAGGATGTAGTACAAATACAATGCTTCATCTTCCAGCTATTGCCCATGAAGCAGGGGTTAAGATTAATCTAGATATGGCCAATGATATTAGTAGTCGTACACCGAATCTTTGTAAGCTAGCACCAGCAGGTCCAAACCATATGGAAGACTTATACCAAGCGGGTGGTGTGGCAGCTGTTATGAAAGAACTTACTAAGAAAAGCTTGCTAGATGAAACACTCCTTACTGTAACAGGTGAAACGGTAGGCACAAACTTAAAAAAAGTAATCAACAAGGATGAAACAGTTATACGTCCGATAGAAAATCCTTATAGTGCAACCGGTGGAATTGCTGTGCTTCGTGGAAATTTAGCACCAGACTCTTGTGTGGTAAAACGTTCAGCTGTAGCTAAAGAAATGCTTCAGCATACAGGGCCTGCAAAAGTCTTTAATAGCGAAGAAGAAGCTAAAGCGGGTATTATGAATGGGGAGATTGAAAAAGGTGATGTAGTTGTCATTCGATATGAGGGACCAAAGGGTGGCCCAGGTATGAGAGAAATGCTTTCACCTACAGCAGTGCTTGTAGGCATGGGACTAGATAAAGATGTAGCCCTTATTACAGATGGACGCTTTTCAGGTGCTACCCGTGGGGCATGTATTGGTCATGTATCTCCAGAAGCTGCAGAAGGTGGAATGATTGCTCTTGTAGAAAAGGGTGACAAGATTCAAATAGATATGGAAGCATGCACATTAAATCTATTAGTAGATGAAGCAATTATTGAAGCAAGACGTGCTACTTGGATAAAACCTGAGCCTAAGGTCAAGCATGGTTACTTAGCACGCTATGCAAAACAAGTAACATCAGCCAATACAGGTGCAATATTTAAAGGATAAAAGAGGGTTAGACTAATTGTGATAGGAGGGGAAATATGGAGCTTAATGGTGCACAAATATTAATGGAATGTTTGTTAGAGCAAGGCGTTGACACCGTGTTTGGCTATCCAGGGGGGTCTGTACTTAACATTTATGACGAATTATATAAATATAGTGAGAGAATCCACCATATTTTAACTGCCCATGAGCAAGGTGCATCTCATGCTGCAGATGGATATGCAAGAGCAACAGGAAAAGTAGGTGTATGTTTAGCCACATCAGGTCCAGGGGCAACCAACCTTGTAACGGGGATTGCTACGGCTTATATGGATTCTGTGTCGATGGTGGCAATTACAGGAAATGTAGGCAGACCACTTCTTGGAAAGGATAGTTTTCAAGAGGTAGATATTACAGGGGTCACTATGCCTATTACTAAGCATAACTATATTGTTAAAGATGTCTGTAAGTTGGCACAGACAATTAGGGAGGCTTTTTATATTGCCCAATCAGGTAGGCCTGGGCCGGTATTGATTGATATCCCAAAAGATATTACAGCAGCAAAGTGTGACTATGTACCTGCTGCACCCAAGAAGGTATGTAGGCAAGTTTATACGATTAAACAAAAAGATTTAGACCAAGTTGTAAAGCTTATTAAAGCAAGTAAGAAGCCTATGATTTATAGTGGTGGTGGCATTATTGCAAGTGGTGCCGATACAGAGCTTTTGGAGTTTGCTGAAAAGATTCAAGCACCCGTTGCCACCTCTTTGATGGGAATCGGGGGATTCCCAGAAACCCACAGACTGTCTACTGGATTGATCGGAATGCATGGGAGCAAAGCATCCAATGTGGCAACTACCGAGTGTGATTTACTGCTTGCCATAGGTGCGCGGTTTAGTGATAGGGTAACAAGTAGTGTGAATACCTTCGCTTCTAATGCTACAATTATCCACATAGATGTAGATCCTGCTGAAATGAGTAAAAACATTAGTTGCTATACAAGTATTATAGGGGATGCAAAAGAAATTCTTACGAGTTTAAATGAACTACTATCGCAACAAGATCATACAGAGTGGCTAGATGATGTAAGCAGGTGGAAAGCGGAGTTTAAATTTGACTATCAAAGAGATGAGAAACTACGCCCTGAATTTATTATAGAAAATATCTATGAGCAAACTGAAGGCAAGGCCATCATAACAACAGAAGTGGGGCAACATCAAATGTGGGCAGCTCAGTTCTATAAATATACTAAGCCTAGAACCTATATTTCATCGGGGGGATTAGGAACAATGGGCTATGGTACAGGAGCAAGTATAGGGGCTCAGCTTGCAAAACCGGGTCAGCAAGTTGTACACATTGCAGGTGATGGATCTTTTAGAATGAACTGTAATGAACTAGCAACCATTTCGCACTATAATGTGCCTGTTATCATTGTCATACTGAATAACAGTGTGCTAGGTATGGTAAGACAATGGCAGACTATGTTTTACGAAGCTAGGTACTCAGAAACGGTGTTAGATAGAGGCCCTGATTTTGTGAAGTTAGCAGAAGCTTATTTCATAAAAGGGTATGATGCATATACGCAAGAAGCATTCCAAAAAGCATTTAAAGAAGCGTTAGCAAGTGATAAGCCAGTCCTTATTAACTGTCATATAGATGCAGATGAAAAAGTATTGCCTATGGTAGCACCAGGTGCACCTATTAACGATTTGATACTAGAATAAAGTTCTTTGGCATCAAGAAGTCCTATATACCTAGGCTAAAAGCGCTAGGTATATAGGACTTTTATTTGTTATAGCTAGTAAATAGTGATTTGGAAAGAGTTTCTGATCTACTAAGATAAAAGGTTTATTGCCAAGTCTAATAGCGGAATATATAGAGAAAAGGACATGAGATTTGTAAATAGAAAGAATAGGGCCTTGGAAAAAGCGGGGAAAAATATTAGAGTATGTAAAGGGATGATTTAGGAAAGGACATGGCATTGGTAAGAATATATAAAAAACATAATACAATACAGAAAGTATTATGTATAATATTGAAAAAAACGATTAAAGTTGTTAGAATAGTATTACCAAATAAAAATAGGGGGAATAGTAATGAGAAAGTCTAAGTTTGATGAGTTTGTAAATTCCTATGATAAAGAGACAAATGGACAATATGCTTATTATTATAGAAGTTTATGGGATGCTTGTGATTATGCAGATAGGTCTTACTTGAAACTTAAAGGTAGAAGTGTATGGGAAACTAAGGAATACACTAATTGGTTAAGGTATTTCGAAAACTATGTAAGTAATCATCAAGAGAATGATACATTTAGAAAAGATGTATGCGCTCAACTTGGACGATGGATGGAAGCAATATAGAAGCTACACTATGTGATAAATCTGGAGGTGCCACGCAATGAGAAGGAATAAAGATCAGTTTTATGGATGCTTAGTAGGTGGTGCAATAGGGGATGCGTTTGGTGCACCTGTTAAATTTATGAATTACGAGCAAATTCAAAAGGTTTATGGAGATGAATGCATTACAGATTTAATGGCTGTGGTAGAAGGGCCAAAGGCAACTATTACGGATGATACACAACTTACGCTATTTACAGCTGAGGGGCTACTTAGAAGTATTGTGCGTACCAAACAAAAAGGACTTATGCGTACCAATAAAGACACAGCAATGATTGTGTTTAGAGCTTATTTAAGATGGCTCTATACCCAAGGACTTTCTACACCTAATTGGAATAATAAATCCTATGATGGATGGCTTGTAAAAGTCAAAAAGCTATATGGTTATAAAGAACCTGGTATTACGTGCATTACTTCGCTTGGGAAAGGCGTCATGGGTACACTTGAAAGGCCTCTTAATAATAGTAAAAAGTGTGGAACAGTTATTCGTATTGCACCTGTAGGCTTAGTAGAATCAGAAGAAGATGTATTTGAAGTAGGTAGTAGAGTGGGGGTTATTACACATGGACATCCATCAGCTTACTTGGCTTCAGGGACTCTTGCAACTTTGATTTTCTATTTGGTTGAAGGTTTTAGCTTACAAGAAAGTATAGAAAAAGCCATAGATCAGTTAAAGCTGTATGAGCATCATGAATCCTGTCTAAAGTGCATAGAAAAAGCTATTGTACTTGCACAAAATGATAAATCCTCAAGAGAAAACTTACAAGCTTTTGGAGATGGATTTATGGCGGAAGATGCTTTGGGGATGGCGTTATACTGTAGTTTAAGTTCACCAGATAACTTTGAAGAAGCTTTAAAGCTTGCAATTAATCAAAATGGCAATAGCAATAGTGCAGCAGCTATTACAGGGCAAATATTAGGCACTTACTTAGGTATGGAAGCTATTAATCCAAAACTAATAGAAATCTTAGAAATTTGTAAAGAGGTTGAGCAAGTAGCAGAGGATTTATATGTGGGATATGAGGATACTGAAGAATGGCAAAAAAGATATCCTGGATGGTAGAGCATAAGTAGATAAAAGTTAAATGAGGACGTTACACAAGTGTGTAACGTCCTCATTTATGTGGTAAGTTCTAATGTTTAGAAGCGTCTTGAGTTTGTTATTAGAACGCATAATGACTTCACCTAAGTAAGACTTGGCGGTGGTATAAGTCATCCAATGTGTAGGAGATGGCTGCAATAGTGTATGTTATACTCGTGGGATGTCACGCAAACAAAGGAGTTCAAGAACAGTGTAATTAACAGTTTTTTAGGGGTAAGTAAGAGACAAGAGATATGGACAAAGGGGCTGTTATTAAGGGATGAGGAAGGTGTGGAAGGCATTAACCAAAGAACGGATAGAACACACAGTAAGAAAAATTTTGTTGAAAAAAGCGGAACAAAACTGACTTGTACTAGAATAAGATAGTATTAAGAAAAGCAAAAATTATTTTTGAAAGAATAAATTTAAAAGTAACCTTTTAGGTGAAATTGCATATAGTATTACTATACAGTGTAAGATGGTATAGTATCCCCCCTTGAACATCTTCCTTATTCTACAATAATGAGCCTAGCGTTTACAAAAACTGATTTAAACAAAAGAAGGCCCTACCATTTAAGGTGCCGCTTAAAGGTAGAAGTCACGAATAAGCCATTTATATCCTACGATATATCTGCTAAATGCTAGACTCATTTAATTATATAATAATTATAAATATGACATATATAATACACTCTATGTATATGCTTAAAGATATAAAGTTAGACTAAATTTTGATATTTTGACATGTAAAAAGGTGTTTCCGTATGGAAACACCTTTTTTGCATACAGTTTTTACTGTCTATATAGAGTGAATTTCTTGAAGTGTGTACTAATAAATAAGGCACCCCATCCTATAAAGTAGCCTGAAACAATACTGCTAATGAGTAAGAATGGTGCATAGAAAAATATACCAGGGGTATTTGTAATAAGAACAGCAATAACAAGCTGACCGACAATGTGAAGGATGGAACCTACAATGCTAATGATCCAAATGCTTAAATATTTGCGACAGTACTGATACAGAACAATCATGCCTATATTGCTGAGTAGCCCGCCTGCTAAACTAAAGAAGATAGTGGAGACTTTGCCTGTAATTATAGTGCCTAAGAAAATGCGAAGCAATAGTACGGTTAAAGCTTCTCTGGGACCGTATAAGATAAGGACTGCCAGGGAAACCATATTAGCAAGTCCTAACTTAAGTCCTGGAATGGGGGCGATAGGTGGGATCTGTAGTTCGATTATGAAGATAACAAGTGCAATAGCACATAATAAACTTAAGTAGACCATTTTTTGAACTTTACTCATAGAGACTCCTTTTATTCAACAATTGCGTCAAGCTCTAGAGGTTTATCAGTAGCTTGAATTTCTATAACAACACCATTAGGCAAGCAAACGGCAGGTAAAAGACTATTTGAAATATAGCCCTGACTTACACAAAGTTGGTCTGGACAGTTAGCTTCAGTAAAGCCGATTTGACCAGGTTCAATATGGATAGTATTAAGACCACCTCGTTTGTTGTCAATGGAGATACTCTCGGGTGCAGTAACCTTAGATAAATCGATTTCACGCATAACTTTTCCATCTAATTTAATTGTTGCAATCTGAGTGCCAGTAGGCTCGTAATTCATGATGAGTAAAATAGCGATAACACATAAAGCTACAATGATACCGATGGCACCAATGATAATTTTATTCATATGCTTATTCATTTTTAAAACAACCTCTCTTGGAAAAAATATCATATATTCACCTATCAGTATAGACAAACATTAAGGGGTTTATCAAGGGTTAATAGGAACACACTACTATAGCATAAAAAATAATAATTGACAAACAAAAATGGGAGTGATATGCTGAAAATGTAATTCCTACAAAATAACTAGGAATTGGAGGCGAGAGTATGAAATTATCTACTAAAGGTAGGTATGGACTCCAAGCAATGGTTGATATTGGGGTTTATGCAAAAGAAAAACATATTTCTTTAAAAAGCATAGCTGAGCGGTTAGATGTATCAGAGAACTACTTAGAACAGCTTATTGCATTACTTAAAAAAAATAAACTTGTTACAAGCATACGCGGTGCTCAAGGTGGATATACCTTGGCAAGAACTGCTAAAGATATTAGTATAGGAGAGATCCTACGTACTTTAGAAGGGTCACTAGCACCTACAGATTGTACTTGTGAAGGTGGCAAGCATTGTGAAAGAAATACAAGATGTGTCACCAGACCTGTATGGGAGAAGATTAGAGACGGCATCAATGATGTGGTAGATGGTATATCCTTGCAGGAACTTATAGACGATTATGAGTCTATAGGCGATAACTCATGTAATAAATTTTATATGTAATTTTATATAGATAGAAATTCTACTTATTTATAAAGTTGGGAGTGTTGAAAATGGATAGAATATATTTAGATCATGCAGCGACCACACCAGTGAAACCAGAGGTATTAGAAGCAATGATGCCTTACTTTACACAAAGCTTTGGGAATCCATCAAGTGTGTATCAAATTGCTCAAATTAATAAAAAAGCTATTGATGATGCAAGAGAGACTGTAGCTAATCTCTTAGGTGCTCATCCAAATGAGATTTTCTTTACAGCAGGTGGAAGTGAATCAGATAACTGGGCAATCAAAGGTATTGTAGAAGCCAATAAAAATAAAGGTAACCACATTATCACAAGTAAGATTGAACACCATGCGGTACTTCACACTTGTGAATATCTTGAAAAGCAAGGTTATGAAGTAACTTACTTAAATGTTAATGAAAAGGGTCAAATTGACCTAGAAGAACTTAAAGCAGCTATAAAAGAAAATACTATTCTTATTACAATTATGTATGCAAACAATGAAGTTGGAAGCATTATGCCAATTAAAGAAATTGGTCAAATTGCTAAAGAACGTGGTGTTGCATTCCATACAGATGCTGTGCAAGCAGTAGGTCAAATAAGAATTGATGTAAAAGACCAAAACATTGATGCACTTTCTATGTCAGGACACAAAATCTATGGACCAAAAGGGATTGGGGTACTCTACATTAGAAGAGGACTTAAAATCACAAATCTTATCCATGGTGGTGCCCAAGAAAGAGGTAGACGTGCTGGAACAGAAAATGTACCAGGTATTGTAGGTCTTGCAAAAGCAATAGAACTTGCATATACAGACTTTGATGACAAAGTTGTACGTATTCAAGGACTACGCGATAAACTTATAAATGGCGTTTTAGAGGCTATTCCTTATGCCAAACTAAACGGAGATCCAGTTCAACGTCTATCAAACAATGTCAACATTGGATTTGAATTTGTTGAAGGGGAGTCACTTCTTCTTCTGTTAGATATGAATGGTGTAGCAGCATCTAGTGGTTCAGCTTGTACATCAGGATCATTAGATCCTTCACACGTGCTATTAGCCCTTGGCTTACCACATGAAAAAGCACATGGTTCACTCCGTATGACTTTAGGTGAGAAAACAACAGAAGCAGAGATTGACTACGTACTTGAGAAATTACCAACAATTGTACAACGTATGAGAGATATGTCTCCATTATACGAAGATTTTCTTAAAGAAAACAAATAATAAGTTATAAAAATAAGATAAAACTATTAACGAGGTGAAAAATATGTATAGTGAAAAAGTAATGGATCATTTTATGAATCCACGTAATGTAGGTGAAATTGAAGATGCAAGTGGTGTTGGTACAGTAGGTAACGCTAAATGTGGCGATATCATGAAAGTATACCTTAAAATTGAAGATGGCCTTATCGAAGACGTTAAGTTCAAAACTTTTGGATGTGGCGCTGCGGTTGCAACAAGCTCAATGGCTACAGAACTTGTAAAAGGTAAAACAATTCAAGAAGCTTTACAAGTAACAAACAAAGCAGTTATGGAAGCGCTTGATGGACTTCCACCAGTAAAAGTACACTGCTCAGTTCTTGCAGAAGAAGCACTTCAAGCTGCACTTTGGGATTATGCCACAAAAAATGATATTAAAATTGAAGGTTTAGAAGAACCTAAAGAGACAGATCACCATGACCACGGACATGATGATGAAGAGGGCGAAGCTTGTCATGCCTAGTAGTAAAGGTAGAGTAGTTGTTGGAATGTCAGGGGGGGTAGACAGCTCAGTTGCTGCCTACCTTCTTAAAGAACAAGGCTATGAAGTTATTGGAATGACGATGCAGATTTGGCAAGAAGATGCACCAGAAGACAGTGACGGGGGATGCTGCGGTCTTTCAGCTGTAGACGATGCAAGACGTGTCTGTCAAAAGCTAGATATTCCACACTATGTAATGAACTTTAGAAACGATTTTAAGAAACATGTTATAGACTATTTCATTGAAGAATATGAAAAAGGTCATACACCTAATCCGTGTATAGCTTGTAATAGGTATGTAAAATGGGAGTCTATGCTTCATAAATCTCTCCAAATTGGAGCAGATTATATTGCAACGGGGCATTACGCACGCATTGTAAAAGATGAAGTAACAGGACGCTATGCCTTTAAGCTTTCTAAGACAATGGCAAAAGACCAAACTTATGCATTATATAACTTAACACAAGAACAGTTAAAGCATACACTGATGCCACTAGGAGACTATACAAAAGATGAAATACGTGCTATTGCCAAAGAGATTGGACTTACTGTAGCAAGTAAACCAGATAGTCAAGAAATCTGCTTTGTACCAGATGATGATTATGCAGGTTACATTGAACGAGAGACAGGCAAGAAGCAACAAAAAGGTAAGTTTGTTACAAAAGAAGGAAAAGTTTTAGGTGAACACAAAGGTATTATTCACTATACCATTGGACAGCGCAAAGGACTTGGATTATCTTATGGCAAGCCACTTTTTGTATCTAAAATTGACCCCGTTAACAATACTGTTGTTGTAGGGGATAATACAGACTTATTTACTTGTGAAGTCTATGCAAATAAGTTAAACTTTATGCCGTTTGAAAAGCTAGAAGGTAAGATGGAAGTAGCTGCTAAAATTCGTTACAGCCATCCACCACAAGCATGTACCATTGAAATGATAGACGAAGAGACTATTAAGTGTACTTTTAAGGAGCCACAACGTGCAATTACTCCAGGACAAGCACTTGTTATTTACGATGGTGACATTGTAGTAGGTGGCGGTACTATCATTAGATAAATAATACAAAATTTTACAAGGTGTGAGAAAGCTGTTCAGTCAGTAATTTCATGCCTTTTTTCGTATTTGAAGATATATTTTATCTGTTTTAAATAGGGCTCTAAATTAATAGAATAATTAATTCTTTTATTTGATGAATTTAACACATAGTCTATATTTTGGGGATAAATAATGAAGATATAGGGTAAATTGTACAAATTAATGTGAAGTGTAAATGTAATTGTTGTATGGCAAAATAGTTCGTGTTAGAATGTCCCTGTATGAAAACAACATGGGAGGATACCGATGGATATTAATGTATTTCAGATAGCTCTAGCATTTCTTGGTGGTTTTGGTCTTTTTATGTTTGGGATGGACTACATGGGAGAGGGACTTCAAAAAGCAGCTGGTAGCAAAATGAAGAATCTTCTTAGTGCCTTAACAAGTAACCCATTCTTAGGTGTTGCTGTAGGTGCAGGTGTCACAGCTATTATCCAAAGTTCGTCAGCAACCACAGTAATGGTTGTAGGTTTCGTTAATGCAGGCCTTATGTCTTTAAGACAAGCCGTTGGAGTTATTATGGGTGCCAATATTGGTACAACAGTAACAGCTTGGATTGTGTCTTTAGGAGATTGGGTGTCATTCTTAAAACCATCTACAATAGCACCACTTTGTATAGGTATAGGTGTTATTATGGTTTTATTCTGTAAGAAACAAAAGGTAAAACAAGTTGGCCAAATTGTATTTGGCTTTGGTGCACTTTTCTTAGGACTTGATCTTATGGGGGATGCAGTGAAACCAATTAGTCAACTAGAGTCTGTTAAACAGCTTTTCGTAAGCTTGGGTGCAAATCCTTTCTTAGGTATTTTAGTCGGAACAATTGTAACAGCCGTGATTCAAAGCTCATCAGCGTCTGTAGGGATTTTACAGACACTTGCATTAAGTGGTCTTGTGCCATGGAACACAGCTATTTATATTATTTTAGGACAAAATATTGGTACAACAGTGACAGCTATGCTTTCTAGTATTGGAGCAAGTAGAAATGGTAAGCGTGCAGCTGTAATACACTTGCTTTTCAATGTCATAGGGTCGGTAGTGTTTGCGATTATAGCAATTGCAGCATTCGGTGGACTTATGCCAAAACTTGCGACATTTGGTACATCGCTTATTGATCCAACGAAGATTAGTGTTGTTCACAGTATCTTTAACATCTTAAACACACTTTTATTATTCCCATTTGCAGGTCTACTTGTAAAAATTGCAGAGAGACTTATACCTGATACAGGGGAAGAAGAGAATGAAAGTGAGCTTAAACATCTAGATGAACGTATTCTTGAAACACCATCTTTTGCTGTGCAAAATGCAATTAAAGAAGTTGTACGTATGGGTGAAATGGCAAGTCATAATGCCAAAATGGGTATGGAAGCTATCTTTGAAAAAGATGAAACTAAGATTCAAGAAGTATTCAAAAGAGAAAAAGTTATTAATCAATTACAACATGGGATTAACCATTATTTAATCAAGCTCTCTAATTTGCCAATTTCAGAAAATGAACATGGTGTTGTCAATAGTCTCTTCCACACTGTGAGTGATATTGAACGTGTAGGCGACCATGCAGAAAACTTAGCAGAACTTGCCGAGATTCGTATAAGAGATGAAGTAGAATTCTCTGAAAGTGCAATGAAAGAATTAAAAACAATTTCAAGCTTAGCAATCAAATGCTTTGATACAGCACTTCAAGCTTGTGAATTTGATGATCGTGCTATAGCAAAAGAAGTACAACCAATTGAACAACAAGTGGATCAATTAGAAGAAGATTTAAGAGCAAGACATATTAAACGTCTTTCAGAAAATAAATGTAGTTCTATGGCAGGAGTAGTATTCTTAGATTCAATTAGTAACTTAGAACGTATTTCTGACCATGCATCTAATATTGGGAATTCTGTGTTAGATGAAAAGAAAATTTATATGGCTAGTGAAACAATGGTATAAAATACATAAAAACGTACAAGATTTTCTTGTGCGTTTTTGCTTTATCTAAAAAAATTGTTAAATTTTTAATAAAGTCTTGAAAAATCATGTATAAATGGATAGAATGTAGGAGTGGGAACAAAATAAAATAACGGGGCGGAAAAAGTCCCGCAAGGTGATTGAAATGAAAGATACCATGCTAAGACTAGAACAAATTATCCCCGAAGGTATGCAAGATTTTAAAATAAGGTATGCTGTCTTACAAACAATTTTGGAAAATGAGCCTATAGGTCGAAGACTTCTTGCAAACCTTACTACATATTCAGAACGAACGATTCGAACAGCTACAGATTTACTTAATAAGCAAGGGCTTATAGAAGTAGCACATAGTGGAATGATTGTGACCACAAGTGGCAAAGTGTTGTTAGATGAGTTATACGAGCCATTACAAACGCTCCATGCACTAAGTGCACTTGAAAGTGAAATAGAAATATTAATAGGTGCTAGAAAAGTTACGATTGTTCCAGGGAATGTAGACCAAGATGAAAGTGCCAAATGGCAGATTGGGAAGGCGGGAAGCAATTTAGTATTAAGTTTATTAGGTGAGGATGATGTTGTTGCTATAACAGGAGGCAGTACTATTGCTAAAATGGTAGAGCTTATGCCTGCAAAGCAGAAAGAACCCACTCGTACAACAATCATTCCAGCTCGAGGAAGTATAGGCAAACGTATGGAGTATCAAGCTAATATATTAGCGGGAGAATTTGCGAAAAAGATTAATGGAAAGCATGAAGTTTTAAATATTCCAGATAATTTAAGTGCAAATTCTATTGAAACAATCAAACAAGAGCCTCATATCCAAAAAACATTGCAAAAAATGGCAAAATCAGATATGATTATATTGGGTTTGGGCGATGCTATGAAAATGGCTAAAAGACGGAATGAATCACAAGAAGTTATCGCGCTGCTCCAACATAAAGGTGCTGTGGCAGAAGCTTTCAGATATTACTTTGATGAAAAAGGTGAAGTCATCTATAGTGCAACCAATATTGGGTTGGATTTAGAAATGGTTAAACGTATTTCAACAAGAGTAGTACTTGCAGGTGGTTCGTCAAAAGCAGTGGCATTATTGGCTACAAAAGAATTACTTAAAGACAGTTACCTTATTCTTGATGAAGGAGCTGCCAAAAAAATGATAGAGGTATCAATTCGCTAGTTAGGTTACATACTAATGAAAGCGCTTTGTATATAAAAAATAATATTCATAGTTATTTTAAGGAGGATGTATCAATGGCTGTAAAAGTAGCAATTAACGGTTTTGGACGTATTGGACGTCTTGCATTTAGACAAATGTTTGGTGCTGAAGGATATGAAGTAGTAGCAATCAACGACTTAACAAATCCTAAAATGTTAGCACACTTATTAAAATATGATTCAGCTCAAGGTAGATATGCTAAAGCTGAAACAGTAGAAGCAAAAGAATCTTCAATCGTAGTAGATGGTAAAGAAATCAAAATCTACGCTGAAAGAAATGCTGCAGATCTTCCATGGGGAGAAATCGGTGTAGACGTAGTTCTTGAATGTACAGGATTCTACGTATCAAAAGAAAAATCTCAAGCACACATCAATGCAGGTGCTAAAAGAGTTGTTATCTCAGCTCCAGCTGGTGACGACCTTCCAACAGTTGTTTTCGGCGTAAACGAAAACATCTTAACAGCAGAAGATACAATTATCTCAGCTGCTTCATGTACAACAAACTGTTTAGCTCCAATGGCTAACACATTAAACAACATTGCTAAAATCGAAAAAGGTTTCATGACAACTATCCATGCTTGGACAGGTGATCAAATGACTTTAGACGGTCCTCATCCAAAAGGTGACTTAAGAAGAGCACGTGCTGCTGCTTGTAACATCGTTCCTAACTCAACAGGTGCTGCTAAAGCTATCGGTCTTGTTATTCCAGAACTTGCTGGTAAATTAGACGGAGCTGCTCAACGTGTACCAGTTCCAACAGGTTCTTTAACAGAATTAGTTGCTGTAGTAGACGGTAAAGTAACAGCTGCAGACGTTAACGCTGCAATGAAAGCTGCTGCTACACCATCATTCGGTTACACAGAAGAAGAATTAGTATCAACAGATATCATCGGTTGCACATACGGTTCATTATTCGATGCTACACAAACAAAAGTAACTGAACTTGGCGACAAAACTTTAGTAAAAGTTGTTTCTTGGTATGACAACGAAAACTCATACACAAGCAACATGGTTAGAACAATTAAATACTTTGCTGAACTTAGCAAATAATTTATTGTAAACAAGATCCTAAAAGGGTCCGGTCTTGTAAGGATTATAGGACCGGCCCTTTTTTCTTTGAAAAAAATTAAAATCTTATCCATTTTAATTCACATATAAATTTAAAATCAAACACATATTGAAAGGAGCAACACAAATGTTAAACAAAAAAACAGTTGAAGATCTTAAAGACCTTCAAGGCAAAAAAGTATTAGTACGTTGTGACTTTAACGTACCTCTTAAAGAAGGCGTTATCCAAAACTATAACCGTATCGATGGTGCACTTCCAACAATCAAAAAATTATTAGAACAAGGTGCAAAAGTTATTCTTTGCTCACACCTTGGTAAACCAAAAGGAGAAGCTAAACCAGAGCTTTCTTTAGCTCCAGTTGCTGCGGCTCTTACAGAAAGATTAGGCTTAGATGTTAAATTCGTTGACGACGCACAAGTTACAGGTGAAGCAACACAAAAAGTTGCTGCTGAACTTAAAGATGGCGAAGTATTATTACTTCAAAACACACGTTACAGAGCAGAAGAAACAAAATACGGTAAAGATGAAGCTGCTGTTAAATATGCAGAAGAATTAGCTGCTCTTTGCGAAAACCAAGTATTCGTAAACGATGCTTTCGGTACAGCTCACCGTGCACACTGTTCAAACGTTGGTGTAACAAAATGTTGTAAAGATAACGTAGTAGGTTACTTAATGCAAAAAGAAATCAAATTCTTAGGCGAAGCTGTTGAAACGCCAGTTCGCCCATTCGTAGCTATCCTTGGTGGTGCTAAAGTTTCTGATAAAATTGCTGTTATCAATAACCTTCTTGAAAAAGTGGATACACTTATCATTGGTGGTGGTATGGCGTACACATTCCTTAAAGCTCAAGGTCAAGAAGTTGGTAACTCACTTCTTGAAGAAGACAAAATGGATTACGCTTTAGAAATGGTTAAAAAAGCTGAAGAAAAAGGCGTTAAACTCCTTCTTCCAGTTGACCACGTAGTTGGTAAAACATTTGCTAACGACACAGAAAGAGCTGTAGTAGAAACAATCGAAGCTGGTTGGTCAGGATTTGATATCGGACCAAAAACAATTGAAATGTACGAAGCTGCTTTAGCTGGTGCTAAAACAGTTGTATGGAATGGACCAATGGGTGTATTCGAATTCGAAAACTTTGCAGCAGGTACGCTTGCAGTATGTGCCGCTGTAGCTAACCTTGAAGATGCTACAACAGTAGTAGGTGGAGGAGACTCTGTAAATGCTGTTAAACGTCTTGGTTTCGCTGATAAAATGAGCCATATCTCAACAGGTGGTGGAGCATCTTTAGAGTTCTTAGAAGGTAAAGAACTTCCAGGTGTTGCTGCAGCTGATAATAAAGGTTGCGGATGCAACTGTGGATGTAAATAATCCAAGTTAAACATAATAAAGCTTAAATTATTTATAAATAATTTAAGGGGTAGTGCGAGTACTCTATCTCTTTCATGAGCTAGAGTATTCGTCACCTCTATTCATAACTTACAAATTTTAACTTTCTTTATAAAAGGATAAAAGTCATTAGTGACTTAAAAAGGAGATTACTTATGCGTAAAAAAATCGTTGCAGGTAACTGGAAAATGAACATGACTCCAGCTACAGCTGTAGAACTTATCAATTCACTTAAAAATGAAATTAATACAAATGAAGTTGACGTAGTAGTATGTCCTCCATATGTATGTCTTCCAGCTGTACTTGAAGCTGTAAAAGATACAAACATTGCTGTAGGTGCTCAAAATATGCATTTCGAAGAAAACGGTGCTTACACAGGCGAAATCGCTCCAAGCATGTTAGTAGAACTTGGTGTTAAATATGTAGTAATCGGTCACTCAGAAAGAAGACAATACTTCGCTGAAACAGATGAAACAGTTAACAAAAAAACATTAAAAGCTATTGAACACAACTTAGTACCAGTTGTATGTGTTGGTGAAAGTTTAGAAGAAAGAGAACAAGGTGTAACAATCGACCTTGTACGTCTTCAAACAAAAATCGCACTTAAAGATGTAACAGCAGAAGATGCTAAAAAAGTTGTTATTGCATACGAACCAATCTGGGCTATCGGTACAGGTAGAACAGCTACTTCAGCTCAAGCAGAAGAAGTATGTGCTGCAATCCGTCAAGTTGTTGCAGAAGTTTACACACAAGAAGTTGCAGACGAAGTTCGTGTACAATACGGCGGTTCTGTAAATGGTGCTAACGCTAACGAGTTATTCAACATGGGCAACATCGATGGTGGTTTAGTAGGTGGAGCAAGTCTTAAACCAGAATTTGCTTCAATCGTTAACTACAAATAAGACCCTCTTTTAGAAGGAGATTCAAAATGGATAAACAAACAACTTTACTCCTTATCCTTGATGGGTTTGGACTTAATGATTTAAAAGATGGCAATGCCATTGCAAATGCTAAAAAACCAAACATTGATGCAATCATGGCAAAATACCCTACAGTACCAGGCTACGCAAGTGGTATGGCGGTAGGTCTTCCAGATGGACAAATGGGTAACTCAGAAGTAGGTCACCTTAACATGGGTGCTGGACGTATTGTATACCAAGAACTTACACGTATCACAAAGGCTGTTGCAGACGGAGATTTCTTCGAAAACGAAGCATTAGTGGGTGCGATGCACAATGCAAAAAATAATGATAAAGCACTTCATTTACTTGGACTTTTATCAGATGGTGGCGTACATAGCCACAATACACATGTTTACGCACTTTTAGAAATGGCAAAGAAATTTGGCGTTGAAAAAGTATATGTACATGTATTCTTAGATGGCCGTGACACAGCACCAACTTCAGGTAAAGACTTTACAGCTGAACTTGAAGCTAAAATTAAAGAAATCGGTGTAGGCGAAATCGCTACAGTATCTGGTCGTTACTATGCTATGGACCGTGACAACAGATGGGATCGTGTTGAAAAAGCATACGATGCAATCGTTAACGGAAAAGGTGAAGTAGCAACTGATGCAGTAACTGCTATTGCTGATTCTTATGCTCAAGAAGTAAACGATGAGTTCGTACTTCCAACAATTATCACTAAAGATGGTGCGCCAGTAGCAAAAGTAGAAGAAGGCGACTCAGTAATCTTCTTTAACTTCCGTCCTGACCGTGCACGTGAACTGACTCGTGCATTCTGTGATGATGCATTCAAAGGATTTGAAAGAGATAGAGTGAAAACTCACTTTGTAACTTTCACACAATACGATATTACAATTGCCAATAAGGAAGTAGCGTTTACACCACAAACACTTACTAACACATTTGGTGAGTACCTTGCAAATACAGGTAAAACTCAACTTCGTATTGCTGAAACAGAAAAATATGCTCACGTTACATTCTTCTTCAACGGTGGTGTAGAAGAACCATACGCAAACGAAGACCGTGTACTTGTATCTTCTCCAAAAGTTGCAACTTACGACCTTCAACCAGAGATGAGTGTATTTGAAGTATCTTCTAAATTAGAAGATGCAATTCGTTCAAACAAATACGATATGATTATTTGTAACTTTGCTAACCCAGATATGGTAGGTCATACTGGGGATATGGATGCAGCAATTCGTGCAATCGAAGCTGTAGACAAAGCAGTAGATGATGTAATTACTGCGATCGAACAAACAAATAGCTATGCATTTATCTGTGCTGACCATGGGAATGCAGAACAAATGAAAGATTATGAAACAAATGGAGCTTTCACAGCACATACGACTAACCCAGTACCATTTGTACTTGTAAACTACAAAGAAGGTGTGACACTTAAAGAAGGCGGCAAGCTTGCTGACATCGCACCAACTTTACTTGAAATGATGGGTATGGAACAACCAGCAGAAATGGATGGGGAATCTTTACTCGTTAAATAATGTAAGTGATTGTATGTAAGCATGTGTAAGTCGTAGAAAAGACAGATAGAAGTTACTTGAACCAAAGCACTAGGTAGTCTTGAAGGAGTATGGCCCAGAGGGATGACATAGCGATTTAGGAAGAAATGAAGCACAAGATAACGTAGTGACTTTTGTAAGAATAAGACCGTAGTAATAAAGATATTAAAAGGGTACTGAGCGCTTCTAGGTAAAGATACTTTATGGGCAAGATAAAGTATCTGGATAAGTAAAGATGATAATCTTGCATAATAGTTAGTGGTTTCTCGTATGATTTACATGGAAAGTGGATAGAATAGAACACGATAATCATGTAGGCCGAAAGGAGTCATATGCATATGAAAGGTTACATTGAGATTTTGGATGTGTTTGCAAGAGAGGTGTTAGACTCTAGAGCGAATCCAACAGTTGAAGTAGAAGTAGTCGTTGAGGGAGATTACGTTGGGCGCGCCATCGTACCTTCAGGCGCTTCTACAGGTGAACTAGAAGCCATAGAGCTTCGTGATGGAGATAAGTCTAGATACTTAGGGAAAGGTGTACAACAAGCCGTTAAGAATGTCAACGATATCATTGCGGAAGAAGTTATAGGTATGAATGCCCTTGATCAGGCTGCAATAGACAAAATTATGATTGACTTAGATGGCACGCCAAACAAGAGTAAATTAGGTGCAAATGCTATACTAGGTGTTTCTATGGCAGTGGCAAAAGCAGCTGCAAAGGCACAAAGCATGCCTCTTTATCAATACTTAGGAGGTATCAATGCAAAAGTGCTTCCCGTACCTATGATGAATATCTTAAACGGTGGTGAGCATGCCGATAACACAGTAGACCTTCAAGAATTTATGATTATGCCAGTAGGGGCAACTTCCTTTAAAGAAGCACTTCGTATGTGTGCTGAGATTTATCACACACTGAAAAAAGTACTTAATGACAAAGGTTTAGCTACAGGTGTAGGTGATGAAGGTGGTTTTGCACCAGACCTTGCAACATCAGAAGAAGTTCTGAGCCTTATTGTAGAAGCAATCACAAAAGCAGGTTATAAACCTGGAGAAGAAGTACGTATTGCAATGGATGCTGCAGCATCAGAACTTTACAATGATGCAGACGGCAAGTATTATTTCAAAGGCGAAAGCAAGATGAAAGGTACTGAAATTGTGCGTACATCAGAAGAAATGGTAGATTACTACGAAAATCTTGTAAACCAATTCCCTATCATCTCCATTGAAGATGGTTTAGGTGAAAAGGATTGGGAAGGCTGGGCACTCCTTAGCGAAAGGCTAGGAGACCGTATACAGCTTGTTGGGGATGACTTATTTGTAACCAATACAAAAATCCTTGAAAAAGGTATTCTTAAAAAAGTGGGCAACTCTATTCTTATCAAAGTGAATCAAATCGGTACACTTACAGAAACCTTTAATGCGATTGAAATGGCAAACCGAGCAGGCTATACATCAGTGGTATCGCATCGTTCTGGGGAATCAGAAGATGCGATTATTGCAGATATAGTAGTAGCGGTTAATGCAGGTCAAATTAAGACAGGGGCGCCAGCACGTTCTGACCGTACAGCGAAATATAATCAACTTCTTCGTATAGAAGAAGAACTAGATGAAGTAGCAGAATATAGAGGTCTTCGTTCTTTCTTTAACCTCACTAGATAACATAACACTCTTAAGACGAAGACTAAGTTTAGAATTAAAAATGCGACGAATAGTGAATAAGCCTAAAAGTTAAAATACTTTTAGGCTTATTTTTTGCTAGTTGTTAGATAGAGTAGATTCATTTATAATAAAATTATGAAAACTTATAGGTTTAGAAAGGAATTAAAAACTATGAAATTCTCAGAGCTTAAGTATGAAAGACCAGATTTTGAAGTATTTAAAAGTAAGTTGGAAGTGATGACAGAAGCGGTTGCAAATGCCACTAGCAGTGAAGAGCAAGTTGCAAAAATCAAAGAGGCACATCACTATATCAATGAAATCTACACATGTAATGATTTGGTAGAGGTGAGACATTCTATTAATACCAAAGATGCCTTTTATGAACAAGAAAGTGAATACTGGGATGAGTATATGCCTCTTTACTTAGAACAAATGAAAGCACTTGAAAAAGTCCTTTTAAACTCATCTTATAGAAACGCATTAGAAGAAACTTTTAGCAAACAATATTTTGATATTCTAGAAAATGGAGAGAAAACTTTTTCTAACCTTATTTTAGAGGAAATGCAAGAACTCAATAAACTTACAACTGAGTATGATAAGTTGATTGCTTCAGCAGAAATTGAGTTTGAAGGTGGAACGTATAACTTATCAAGTATGCGCCCATTTATGATTGCAAAAGATAGACAGACGCGTAAGTGTGCAAGTGAGGCCTATTATAAGTTCTTTGAAGAATATGAAGCACAATTTGATGCCATCTTTGATAAAATGGTCAAAGTACGTGATAGACAAGCTAAGAAACTAGGTTTTAAAAACTATATAGAGTATGGCTATCATATGATGAATCGTACAGACTATAATGAAGAGATGGTTAAAGTTTTTAGAAAGCAAGTATTAGAAGAAATTGTACCTGTAGCAAATAAGCTTTATGACAAACAAGCAAAAAGATTAGGGCTTTCTAAACTAAGTTATTATGATATTGATTTTGTGTTTGAAACAGGTAATGCAACACCAAAGGGAGATGCACACTTCATCTTAGAAAATGGGAAGAAGATGTATAGTGAACTTTCACCAGAAACAAAAGAGTTCTTTGACTTTATGACAGAAAATGAACTTATGGACTTAGAGACAAAGCCAGGCAAGCAAGCAGGTGGATATTGTACGCTTATATCTTCCTACAAAACACCATTCATTTTTGCAAACTTCAACGGTACTTCCGGAGATGTGGATGTCTTGACGCATGAAGCAGGACATGCTTTCCAAGTTTATAATTCTCGTTGGATAGATGTGCCAGGCCTATACTTCCCAACTTATGAAAGTTGCGAAATTCATTCTATGAGTATGGAGTTTATCACATGGCCTTGGATGGAAAATTTCTTTGGGGAAGATGTAGACAAATATAAGTATGAACATTTAAGTAGTGCAATCAAGTTTATTCCTTATGGAATCGTAGTAGATGAATTCCAACACATTGTCTATGGAAATCCAGAAATGACACCAGCAGAGCGTAAGGCAGCTTGGCGTAAGCTAGAAAACCAATATTTACCACACAAAGATTACAATGAATGTGACATTCTAGAACGTGGAGCATGGTGGTTTAAGCAAGGCCACATATTTGCTTCACCATTCTACTACATTGACTATACATTAGCTCAAATTTGTGCCCTTCAATTTTGGAAAAAAATGAACGAAGACCGTGAAAAAGGATGGGAGGACTACCTTAAGACTTGTAAAGTCGGAGGGACAAAATCCTTCTTAGAAATTGTAGAAATTGGTGGGCTTATTTCACCATTTGCTGATGGCTGTGTTAAAAATATTATTGGTGATATTGAAAGTTATTTGATGGCAATAGATGACAGTAAATTGTAAGAAAAGCGTGATATATCGTTTATTGCAATTTAAACAAGCCTATGCTATGATAGAATAAGTGTAAAACGTATGAAGGTAAGAAGGAGGCAAAACCATGGATATTTTAAAAATGGTTCTTACAGGTGTTTATGTGCTCGCTGCACTTGCAATTATTGTTGTTGTATTACTTCAAGAAGGTAAGTCAGCAGGTCTTGGCGCAGCATTTGCTACAAACCAAGAGAGTTACTGGAACAAGAACAAAAAGCATACTTTAGAAGGTAAGTTTGAGACATGGACAAAGATTACAGCAGGACTCTTTGTTGTATTAGCAGTTGTCTTAACACTCATCTAATACATTCAATACGTAGTAAGCAAAAAGCTCTCCATTTGGAGAGCTTTTTTGATAGGATAAATCACGAACTTATAGGAAGAGTAAGAGATATTGTTAATTTTGAAATTTAATATAAATTTATTTAATATACTAATAAAGATGCGAAAATTGTAGATTTGGTATATAATATATTAAAGGATAAAATAATGCAATGTAAAAACATAATAGAGAAAGTTATATAGAGTGGAGGGGTTAGTATGAAACAACCAGTTACAATTACAATCAATAGAGAATTTGGAAGTGGTGGCAGACTTGTTGGGGAAAAGTTAGCAGAAGCTTTAAATATGAAATTTGTAGATAGACTTATACTTACTGAAGCAGCTAAATTAATGGGGGTTACAGAAGAGCACCTTAAGGGATTTGATGAAAAGGCACCGTCTATTTGGCAAACTTCAAGTATCAATATGGGAAGTTACCATGGTATGGCTGTACCTTGTTACTTTTATAGCTTAACGAATAATGACCTTTATGTGACACAGGTGAATTTGATAGAGAAGATGGCAAAAGAATCCTCATGTGTTTTTATAGGACGTTGTGCTAACAAAATATTAGAAGATCATCCACGTACGGTTTCAGTTTTTTTACACGCAGATAAAGTATTTAAGAAGACCATGATTCAAGAAGTTTACCACTTCACAAAAGTAGAGAATATCGAAAAGGAAATGAAGCGAGTAGATAAGGAACGTTCAAATTACTATACAAATTACACAGGATTTAAATGGAAAGATGCCACACAATATGATTTGACAATTGATACAGGGACACTTGGCATTGATAATACAGTTAAATTGATTCAATCTTATATAAAAATGAAATTTGATGCTTAAAAATTAGGAAGAGGTCTACACTAATGATGGTGTAGACCTTCTTTTATGAGAATATAATCATTTAATATTAATTTTATTAGGTAGAGTGTAATAAAAATTAGTATAGATGTTAAAAATAATATATAATAGGCTTTGAAGCAATATGGAAGAGGTGACTTAATGTCCAAAAAGGATTATGAAACAATTTACGAAACACGTAAACAAAAAATATTAGAATTTATCGGATTACCACAGTATCAACCCCTTAAAATAAAAGAGTTTATGATGTTTTTTCATGTATCACAAGAAGATAGACCTATTTTAGAAAAAATATTAGAAGATCTCATTGCCGAAGGTAAACTACTTCGTAATAAAAGAGGTAAATTTGTAGTCCCAAAAACTTTGAATTTAATGACAGGTACTTTTACGGGGCATGCCAAAGGATTTGGATTTGTGACAGTAGAGGGTGAGGAAAAAGATATTTTCATCTCAGCAAGCAATGTCAATGGAGCGCTCCATAAGGATACAGTTATGTGCCGCATCACAAAACCAGCAGTAGGGGACAAACGCGTTGAAGGTGAAATTATAAAAATTATTGAACGTGGTCCACAATGTATTGTTGGAAGATATGAAGAAAGTCAAAACTTTGGGTTTGTCATTGCAGATGAAAACAAATATGCCAGAGACATCTTTATTCCTAAAAAATATTCAAAAGGTGCTGTAACAGGGCATAAAGTACTTGTTGAAATTATTGACTGGGCAGAGGAAAAGCGCAATCCAGAAGGTAAGATTATATCTATTTTAGGGCATATCAATGACCCAGGAGTAGATATCCTATCTATTATCTATCAGTTTGACTTACCAACTGAATTCCCAGAAGAAGTGATGAAAGAGATAGAAGATGTACCAGCTGAAGTCGCAGATAGAGATAAGAAAGGGCGTCTAGATCTTAGACATGTACCTATGGTAACGATTGATGGGGAAGATGCTAAAGACTTAGATGATGCCATCTCCATTAGAAAGTTAGACAATGGTCACTTTGAACTTGGGGTACACATAGCAGACGTGACGCACTATGTACAAGAAAAGTCACCACTAGATAAGGAAGCCCTTGAAAGAGGCACAAGTATTTATCTTGTAGACCGTGTAATCCCTATGCTTCCTCATAAGTTAAGTAATGGAATCTGTTCCCTTAATGCAGGAGTAGACCGTCTAGCACTAAGTTGCTTAATGGAAGTAGATGCTAATGGGCATGTACAAGGGCATAAAATTGCAGAGACTGTTATTAAAATTGATGAGCGTATGAGCTACACACAAGTTAAGAAAATTTTGATGGATCATGACGAAGAGCTTATTACAAGATACAAAGACTTTGTACCAATGTTTGAAACAATGGAAGAGCTTGCAGCAATCTTAAGAGAGAAACGTATAAAAAGAGGTGCTGTAGACTTTGACTTTGAGGAAACAAAGGTCATTTTAGATAAAGACGGTCATCCAATTGATATCAAGCCTTATGACCGTAACGTAGCGACACGTATTATTGAAGAGTTTATGTTGCTTTGTAATGAAACCATTGCAGAGGACTACTTCTGGCAAGAAAAGCCTTTTGTATACCGTACCCATGAGGACCCAGATCCAGAAAGGATTGCATCTCTCAATGAGTTCTTGACTAACTTTGGTTACAACATGAAGGGGCAAGCAAAGACACATCCAAAAGATATGCAAAAAATCTTAGAGATGATAGAAGATAAACCAGAAGAAAATATCATTAGTCGTTTATTATTACGTTCTATGAAGCAAGCACGTTACAGCGGGGAATGTACAGGACACTTTGGTCTTGCAGCTAAGTACTACTGTCATTTTACATCACCTATTAGACGTTATCCAGACCTTCAAATTCACCGTATCATTAAGTACAACTTACATGGTAAGATGCAAGGTGAGAAAGAACAAAAGATGTTTGACCATGTAGATACTGTTTCTAAACAATCTTCTCTACGTGAAAGAAGAGCAGAAGAGGCAGAGCGTGAAACCATTAAGCTTAAAAAGGCTGAATATATGGAAGGCTTTGTGGGAGAAGTATTTGATGGTGTTATTACAGGTACTACTTCTTGGGGTGTTTATGTAGAACTTCCAAATACAGTAGAAGGTTTAGTCCATGTGAGTGAGATGGATGATGACTACTACATTTATGATGAGCCAGGTTTAAGATGGATTGGAGAGCATACTAAGAAAGTTTATAGACTAGGTGATCCTGTAAAAGTAGAGGTGTTAAATACCAATCGCCTTACTCGTACAGTAGACTTTAGATTTGTAGATGAGGAATTAGAAGAAGATGTTGAAATCAAAAAATAAGAATAGTCTAAAGTGAATAAGCAATGTAAAAACGTGCAAAATAGATAGAGTTGCACGTTTTTATTTTGCCTTTTTATGATAAAGAGTTGAAATGGGTAAAAAAACTTTAATTTAATAACATGAAAAAGGGAAAAAGTTATAATACTAACAAATAAAGAAATAGAAGTGTCATAAAATAAGTGTTACACAAGACAAAGGTTGGAGTAGCATATAATTTGGAACATTATTCATGAAGTGATTGACTTTATGGAAACCATCTATTAATATAAGATACGTATATAAAAAAGATGACATATGTCATGAATTAGCCAATCTAATATGAACTTTAACAACATTATAACAAATGAGGTGCGAATAAATGGGAATTAGATTAGAAAATTTAGTAGTAAAATTTGGAGATTTTACTGCTATTAATGACTTAACTATCCAGATTCCAAAAGGTAAGTTAATTTCATTACTTGGACCATCAGGATGTGGAAAGTCTACAACACTTTTTACAATTTGTGGAATTCATAAGCCTGCAAGTGGAAAAATCTACTTTGGTGAACGTGATGTAACAGGCCTTGAACCAGAAAAACTAGGTATAGGTCTTGTATTCCAAAACTATGCACTTTATCCACACATGACAATAAGAGAAAACATTTTATTCCCTCTTAAAAACTTAAAATGGGATAAAGAAGTAGCAGAAAAACGTGTTATAGAAGTAGCAAAAATCGTTAAAATTGATGGTTTGTTAGATCGTAAACCAGGTCAACTTTCAGGTGGGCAACAACAACGTGTGGCGATTGCGCGCGCCCTTGCAAAAAAACCAGAAAATCTCTTACTTGATGAGCCACTTTCAAACTTAGACACAAAGTTAAGAGTAGAAACACGTCAAGAAATTCGTCGTATTCAACAAGAAACAGGTGTAACAGCTATTTTTGTAACCCATGATCAAGAAGAAGCTATGAGTATTTCTGACCAAATTATCTTAATGAAAGATGGACGTATTCAACAAGTTTCTACACCAACAGAGATTTACATGAATCCATGTAATAAATTTGTGGCCTCATTTATTGGTAGTCCAGCAATGAACTTTATTAGACTTGACTTAAACAATGGAACTGCAAAGGTAGATCACTGCGTATTTAATGGACTTCCAACAAATAAAAAATCTGTAGACTTAGGCTTTAGAGCAGAAGATATGGAAGTAAGTGAAGAGGGATTTGAAACAGTTGTTGAAACTGTTGAAGTTTTAGGTCGTGAAAGACTACTTACCTTAGGATTTAAAGGTGAAACCTTCAAAATGCTTGTAGACAAAGAGTTTATGATTGAAGAGGGGACAACACTTAAAATAAGACCTAAAGTAGGTAAAGCTTATGTATTTGATACTGAAACAGAGGAGTTCATTACAAAATGCTAAACAAAAAAGGAAGTAAAAGTTATAAAGGTTATTTATACTTATTACCAGCCCTTGTGATTTTAGGTGTATTCGTATTTTATCCTATTATCAATGCCATTGTATTCAGCTTTGATGAAACAAAAGCAGCAGGTTATTCTTTTGGGTTTGGTAGCTATGGGTATTTATTTAAAGATAAAAGATTTATTCAATCGCTTCTTAACACAGTTGTATATGCGGCGATTGTACCTTTATTATCTGTAGGATTAAGTTTAATTCTTGCAAATGCATTAGCAAACTTAAAAAATGAAAAAATAAAAGGTGTATTCCAAAGTATCTACTTCTTACCTTATGTAACAAGTCTTGTAGCCATTGGTGTTGTATGGTCATGGCTATTCAATAGTCAATATGGGATTATTAATCACTTATTAGGACTTATAGGGATCAACCCTATTAACTGGCTTTCAGACCCTAATTGGGCTATGCCTGCTTTAGTTATTTTTGCTGTATGGAAGAGTTTGGCATTCAATACCCTTATTTTAACAACAGGTATTGCATCTATTAATCCACAATATTACCAAGCAGCTAAAATTGACCAAGCGACAAATAGTACTATCTTTAGAAAGATTACAATACCATTAGTATCTCCAATTATTCTTTATACTTATATCATTAGTTTAATTGCTGGTTTCAAAGTATATACAGAAGTATTTGTTCTCTTTAATGGACGTACGCTTAATGGTCGTATATCTACAGTTGTAATGTATATTATTGATAGATTCTACGGGGACCAAGACTTCCCACTTGCCTTTGCTGCAGCAGTTGTGTTACTTGTTATCATTTTAACAGTAACACTTATCCAAAGAACTATTGCAAGTAATAAAGTTCATTATTAAAAGGAGAACGCTATGGAAAAGAAAATGAACCTAAAAGTAGCACTAAAATATTTTCTACTTACAATCTTTGCTATTGTAACGTTATTTCCATTCTATTGGATGATAGCGTCCTCATTAAAGTCAGGATTTGAAGTGATTCAAACACCACCTACACTTATTCCAAATGAGTTTATGTGGAACAATTACAGCGTTGCCTTAACAATGGCACCATTTGGCAGATACTTTATCAATACACTTATTGTCACAGCATTAAGTATTATAAGTTCAGTTATTATTGCCATTTTATCAGCTTTTGCTTTTTCACATCTTGAGTTTAAAGGGAGAGACTTTATTTTCTCACTTTTTTTAGCTTCTATGATGATTCCAGGAGAAGTACTAATTATTACAAACTTTAAAACAATCTCAGCATTAAGATGGATGGATACGTACCAAGCCTTAGTAGTACCTTATATGGCAAACGTACTTTATATTTATATGTTAAGAGAATTCTTCTTAAAAATTCCAAAGCAACTTTACTTTGCAGCTAAAGTAGATGGTGCAAATGACTGGAAATTCCTATGGCGCATTATAGTGCCAATGGCAAAAGGGTCAATTATTACAATTTGTATACTTGTAGGGATTAACTCATGGAACTCTTTCTTATGGCCACTTCTTGTAACGAATAAAGAAAGTATGCGTCTACTTTCTAACGGTCTTACAGCATTCCAATCAGATGCAGGAAATCGTTATGAATTATTAATGGCAGCATCGACTATTATTACATTACCAGTTATGATTGCTTACATTTTCTTACACAAGAAGATTATGAGTGGTATTTCAGTAGGCGGCGTTAAAGGTTAAAATTTATATAAAATTATATAAATAGCATTTAAACTAATATTATTATGAGGTGAAACAAATGAAAAGAAAAGTATTCGCATCTGCTATGGCAGCACTTATGACTGCATCTGCATTAGTAGGATGTTCAAGTGGAACAAATCCAGACGCTGGAAATACAGGAACAGCACCAGTTGTTGTAGAATTACCAGAGATGACAGGACCTGTAACAGTAGAGTTATGGCACTATATGTCAGGTAAACAACAAGAAACACTTCAAGCAATTGTTGATGAGTTCAATGCAACAAATGATATGAACATTACAGTAAGTGCTATACCACAAGGTAAAGTAAATGATATGAATAAAAAAGTAATTGCTGCATCACAATCAAATACGTTGCCAGCAATTATTAATGTCTATCCTGACCTTGCAACAGGGTTAATTAATGAAGGTAAAATTTATGATATGGGTGCATTCGCTGCTCATCCAGAAGTAGGTATTTTACCAGACCTTCAAAATGATTTTGTTGAAGCATTCATTAGTGAAGTAGCTCAATGGGAAGAGGGCAAACTTTATGGTATGCCAATGACAAAATCAACAGAAGTTATTTATGTAAATAAAACTTTACTTGAAAAAATCGGTTACACTGTAGAAGATATTCAAGGTATGACAATGGAAAAATTAGCAGAAGTATCAAAAGCATCTAAAGAACAACTTGGTATCCCAGGATTCGGATTTGATAGTGGTTCAAATGGATTTATATCAACACTTAAAGAAGAGGGTATGAACTTCGTAGAACTTGATGGAACAATCAATGTTGACAACGAATGGGTTAGAACATATATGGACTTCTACAAAGAACAAGTTCAAAATGGTTACTTCCGTACACCAGGTGAAGACGGTTTCTTATCTGGACCATTCTCCAATCAACAAATGTTAATGTACCAAGGTTCATCTGCAGGTGCATCATTCATTGATACAAATGGTCAATTCGAACTTGTGGCTGTAGAACCAGCATACTTCGAAGGTAAAGATAAAGCAGTTATCCAACAAGGTGGCTCATTATTTATCACAAATGATGTTTCTTTACAAGAACAATATGGAGCATATGAATTTATTAAATTTGCTACAAACACAGAAAACACAGCAAAATTTGCAGCAGCAACAGGATATCTTCCAGTTCGTAAATCAGCAGCACAAACAGAAACGATTACAAGTATCTTAGCTGATCCTAATGCAGCATTTGCAACAGTATACCCAGTAGCACAACTTGCATTACAATATGCTTACTACACACCAGCTATTAACAATGCTCAATCTGCACGTAACACCATTCAAGAAAAATTTGAAGCATACGTAACAGGTAACATTGCAGATATGGATACATTCATTCAAGAGTCTGTATCAGAAGTTGGTACATCAATCCAAAGACAATAGTCTTTCATAAAAGTTTAATTGTAGAGGGGTTGTCCGAAGGGACAACTCCTTTATTGAGTAAGAAAGCAAATACTTCCTTATTGAATAATAAACTTTTATAATAGGCATAACATGATTAGGATGCCCTTAATGATACATAGCTTAAAGCTAGCAGAAGAAACTTAAGTGAAGATGGATATAATAGAATATAGGAGAAATCAATATGAATAAGACACTTATCGAAGAGATTATTAATAAAATTGAAGCATATGATACAATAGCACTTTATAGACATGTCTATCCAGACCCAGATTCTTATGGTGCACAAGTAGCACTTAAAAATATGATTGAAGAAAGTTTCCCGGGAAAAAAGGTATATTTAATGGGTAAGCATAATCCAGACTTAGCTTATATTGGTGTAATGGATGACCCAAGTCAAGTGAATATTAACAAGGATTGTTTAGCAATCTTATTAGATATAGGCGATGCACATCGTGTAGATGATCAAAGTTATTCAGAGTGTGGCTATGTGATTAAGATTGACCATCACCATTCATTTGGTGAAGAGTTTGCAAACCTTGCTTGGGTAGATATTAATTATCCAGCTACGAGCCTTATGCTCTTAGATTTATTCTTAGAATGTGACAAGCGCTTACAGATTAATAAAGTAGCAAGAGAAGCACTTTATATTGGCATTGTAGCTGATACGGGACGATTTGTATATTTAGAGAATCCAACTAATGTGTTTAAGAAGATGGAGCATTTAACATATGACTTAAATACAAAACCTCTCTATGCTGCTTTCTATAAACGTAAAATGAATGCAGTTAAGTTTATGGGATACATTTATAGTAACTTTGAAGTACGTGAAAATGGTGTAGCCGTTCTAAAAATTCCAAAAGAGATTATTGAGCAATATGAAATGGATTATATGGTAGCAGCTAGAATGGTCAATACACTTCAAGATATTGAAGGCGTGATTAACTGGCACTTCTTTGCAGAAGTACCTACAACAGGAAAGATTATGTGCGAGTTCCGTTCAATTGGGCCACGTGTCAATGAAATTGCAGCTAAGTATGGTGGTGGGGGGCACTTCTTAGCAGGTGGTGCTACTATAGACAGCTGGGATACTGTGGAATCTATTATTCAAGACTTTGAAGCAAACTGTGGTGCTTATTTAGCTGATTATAAAGAAAGTAAATAGAAAATAGCATAAGTTGTTATTGCGAAATGCATAAAAGGTTATACAAAAAGTAGATAAAGCAATTGATAAGAGAGCGGGATATAAAACTAATGTAACAATTAGTCTTATATTCCGCTCTCTTATTTTAGCTGATAGAGGTGAATTAGAGCAGCGGTATTTTTTGTGTATAGGAGAAATACCGCTATGATCCTCATAGATAATAAAAAATTATAAAGATAAAAGTACATCGAGATAAAATAAAATTGAATATTTTGTACAACTATATAAATGTATAAGTTACTTTAGTATAATTAGAGTTAACAAATAGAATGACCATTTGAAACAATCATAAGGAGCCATCATGAAACCAGTACGGACTAGGTTAAAAGAGTATAAAAGACTTGCAAGTGATAGTGAAAAAGAACTCATTGAATATATTCAAAATCATATGGACCAAGTAGTGAAAATGAGTGTGCATGAGTTGGCTAAAGAAGCTTATACCTCTGCATCCACAGTCATACGATTGGTCAAAAAAATTGGATTCAAGGGCTTTAAAGAATTTAAGCAAGATTTAATTGCAGAAATTACATTGAGGGAAAGTACAAAAATACCTGAACAAAATGAGTTGACCAAGGAGGAAAAAAGTAAGGACATCATAGATAAAATTACATATAGACATATTATCTCTATTGAAGAGACAAAGAGCCTCATAGACCTAGAAGTATTTGAAACGTGTATTAAGCTCCTAACGCAGGCAGAACAAATCTATATCTTTGGCATAGGGGCCTCTTTTCTAGCAGCAAAAGATTTGCAGCAGAAAATGATGCGTGTAGGGAAGTTAAGTCTAGCCTTTGAAGACTATCACTTGCAAATTTTGCAAGCACGTAACATGAAGCCCCATGATTTAGCCATAGTATTTAGCTATTCAGGACAAACCGAGGAGATGGTGAAGTGTAGTGAACAAATTAAAGAAGTAGGGGCTACACTTATATCTATTACTCGCTTTGGACAATCTAAAGTAGCCACATTGGCGGACCATAATCTGTATATTGCATCTAATGAACCTTTGAGAAGAAGTGGGGCAATGACATCTAGACTTGCACAATTGTGTATGGTAGACATGCTTTATTTAGCATATATTAATCATAGTTATGACCAAGCCTATCGAAACATAGGGAAAACACAGTTAGAAAAGGAATAGGGGAGAAAAGATGAGCTATTTGGGTTATTCAGTGTATATATCTACTTTTCCACAACAAAAAGCTTTTTTAGCAACACTCAAAAATAAGGAGACTTATATTTTCACTTCATTGCATATAGCAGAGGAAATGAATGAGGCGTATGTGCAACAGGCGACAGACATGTTAGTGTGGTTGAATGAACAGGGATTCAAAGTAATAGGAGATGTTTCAAAAAGAACTTTAGAATTATTCAAGGAAGCAGATATAGTCAAGTTAGCGAGGCGACTTGAACTTTATATGATTCGAATAGATTACGGATTTAATGATGAAGAGATGATGGCGTTAGCTAAGTCATTTCCAATTGTATTTAATGCATCTACAGTAGATAGTGCTTTAGCACAAAAATTAAAACAAGTTTCAAAAGATATTTTTGCTATTCATAACTACTACCCTAGAGAATACACAGGCCTATCTTCTAAACAATTTACAGCCATTAATCAGAGGTTACAACAAGAGTTCATCCAAGTCTTTGGATTCATCCCTAATCATAAGAAAAGTAGAGGGCCTATTTATCAAGGACTTCCAACTGTAGAAAGTGAACGCTATTTGCCTACTGCAGTGAGTTACTTTGAGATGAGCCTTGGGATGGCTATGGACAACATTTTACTATCAGACTTAGCCTTAGAGCCTTTAGACCAACAAATGATAGAAGTGTATGAAACTACCCATATAGTGAGCTTGCCGTGTATGCTCGAGAAGTCATTTGAATCCTTATATGAGCAAGTCTTTACCATTAGAATAGATTCACCGGAATGTGCCTATCGTTTGCAAGAGTCTAGAGAATTTGCAACACAAGGGACACTCATAGAACCTATAAATTGCTTAGAACGTATAGTTGGAAGTATTACTTGCGACAATAGGCACTATGGAAGATATTCTGGAGAAATTCAAGTTATAAGAGAGGCGCTACCTAGGGATTATAGAGTGAATGTAATAGGTAAGGTTGTACAAGAGTATGTGAAGCTAACGGAAATTATTAAAAATGGCCAAAAGATTAAACTGATAAAATATGAAATCAGTTAATTAAGATATCAAAATTGATACTAAAATAGGAAAAATTATCCATATTATGCAACAATGTACCTTGATGTAGGTAAAATATTGAAACAAATATACAAGGTGTGTATGATGAAGCTATAAAGGTTGAAAGAGGGGAAGTTATATGAGGAAAAGTATACTTACTAAAGGGGTAGCATGCACACTTGTTTTTACAGCTATGCTAGGAGCTACACCTCTTTATGCAGCTTCACAATCTATAAAGGTAGATACAGTAGATATTAACCCCACTAATGGACAGATTGCCAATGTAGTCATACCAGAAAGAGGAAGTTCTTCTGCAACTATTATTAACAATCGAGAAACTTTTAAAGCCTATGCAGGACAAGGTGAAATTTATTTAACCCTTAATCAAGTAGAAAGTATGAAAGTTTTTGTTAATGGTGTTCAAATTGATTTATCTAAGCATTTAGATAAGGATGTAACTAAAACAATCAAAGTAGATATATCCCACCTTGTGAAGAATGGAGATAATACTTTGCAAATTTCTGAGGTTCAGCCAGTAAGTGCAACCATAGAAATAGATGTACCCTATCCAACACTTAGAGAGGGAACACCAGAAAGTGTTGGTGTAGATGGAAAAGTATTTGATACGATTGATGCTATTTTAGAAGCAGAGATAAAGGCAGGAGGTATTCCAGGAGGGCAACTTCTTGTTGCTAAAGATGGTGTCATTATAAAGGATACAGCTTATGGAACTGTCAAGGCTTATGATCAAAATGGAAAAGTTAAAGATAAAGTAGCTGTTACGACAGATACTTTATATGATTTAGCCTCAAATACAAAGATGTATGCAGCTAATTATGCAATTCAAAGGTTAGTATACGAAGGGAAATTAAATATCGGTGATAAAATAGCTACGGTTATTCCAGGATTCGATGCGTTTGATAAAGATAAAACTCAGTTGACCATTAAGCACTTATTAACGCATACGGGTGGCTTTATTCCAGATCCTCAATATCATAATGAAAATTACCTACATCCCATTCAAGTACAAGGTGAGACAATTAATCTTTTAGATAAAAATGAAGATAAAATCAATGATGTGTATACCCAAGATGCTAATCAAATCTTAGAGATGATTAAAAAAACACCTTTGGAATATACACCAGGTACAAAGAATGTATATTCAGACGTAGATTACATGTTGCTTGGACTTATTGTAGAGGAAGTATCAGGGCAAAGTATAGATACCTATTGCCAAGAGCAGCTTTATAAACCATTAGGTTTAATACACACTGTATTTAATCCTTTACAAAATGGATTTGAAAAAGAACAGACAGCAGCTACAGAGTTGTTCGGAAACACAAGAGAAGGGCATATTCAATTTAGTAATATTAGGACAGAAGTAGTACAAGGAGAAGTCCATGATGAAAAGGCATTTTATGCAATGGGTGGAATCTCTGGACACGCAGGATTATTTAGTAATGCAAGAGATTTAGCAGTCATTATGCAGGTTATGATTAATGGAGGCGGATATGGTCAGGTAATGTTGTTTGATCAAAAAACCATTGATACTTTTACAACACCATCAGCTACAAATGACACCTATGGTTTAGGATGGAGAAGACAAGGTAATGGTGGCTACGCTTGGTCATTTGGAGAACAAGCACCTGATGCTACAATTGGTCATACCGGTTGGACAGGAACAGCAACAAGTATTGATATGAAGAATGACTTATTAATTGTATGGCTTTCTAATACTAAAAATACACCGATAGCAGATACCAATAAAAGTCTAAATCGCATGGAGGGGGATGCCTTCCAATTTGACGCAGCAGGTACGCTAAGTACTTTAGTGTATGAAGGTATAGTAGGAACAACAGAGGAAGCATTAGCAGAATCTCTTTTGCAAATGTCCTTAGACCGAAGTAGTATGTTAGGTGAGGCAATAGAGGCTAATAGTAACTGTACAGAAGCTGATTATAAGGCAACAGCTGCATTGGTAGATGTATTGGTGACTCAGGCTGAAGCTAGTGGAAAAGATCAAAAGGAACGTAAAGAAAGGGCAGAAAAAGCCTATGATGCCTTGCCAGAGCATGAGTTAAAAATACAGCTTAGGAAGAGATTAGATAAGCTGAAATAAGGTACGAAAGCTTTAAAAGAGATTCAGAGAGAAAGTGAGGCATACAAGATGATACAACTAGCAGGTATGACAACGGAAACACGCAATCTTAAGACACTAGAATTAGATGCGATGTCAACACGAGAAATTTTAGAGGTAATGAACGAAGAAGATGCAGCTGTACCTGTGGCTATAGCCCAGGAATTAGAGCACATTGAAAAGGCTGTAGCGCTTATTTCCAATTCGTTAGAAAGTGGTGGAAGGCTCATCTATGTAGGGGCAGGAACAAGTGGGCGTATTGGTCTATTAGATGCAGTAGAATGCCCACCTACTTTTGGGACTCATCCAGATCAAGTAGTTGGTTTGATAGCTGGAGGACATCAAGCTTTTATAAAAGCAGTGGAAGGTGCTGAAGATAGTAGGACGTTAGGAATTGCAGACTTACAAGCCATTCACTTAAGTACAAATGACACTGTTGTAGGGATTGCGGCAAGTGGGCGCACACCGTATGTCATAGGTGCACTTGAATATGCCAATGAAGTAGGGGCTCATACGGTAGCTATAGCCTGTAATAAAGGGTCAGCAGTAGGAAAAGTAGCAC
The DNA here is from genome assembly GCF_036655075.1 of Niameybacter sp. Classification (NCBI taxonomy): domain Bacteria; kingdom Bacillati; phylum Bacillota; class Clostridia; order Lachnospirales; family Lachnospiraceae; genus Niameybacter; species Niameybacter sp. The sequence continues at coordinate 55,964 of NZ_JAVVQU010000009.1, forward strand.
AAGTAGCTATAGAAGTAGTGCCAGGTCCAGAGGTTTTGACAGGTTCTACAAGACTCAAATCAGGAACAGCACAAAAGTTAGTAGCGAATATGCTCTCAACAGTATCTATGGTGCGAATTGGTAAGGTGTACAAAAATCTAATGGTGGATGTACAACAGACCAATGAGAAACTACGTGTACGTGCAGAAAATATAGTGACGGAAGCAACATCTTGTGAGAGGGAAGCGGCAAGAGTGTATTTAGAGGCAGCAGGAGGAAGTGTAAAGCTTGCAATTACAATGATTCTATTAAATTGTGATAAGGAGCAGGCCACTAAGCAGTTAGAACAGGCTAAAGGACACATTAGAGAGGCTATAAAACATTCATAAAATCAATACTTGTACGTAAGTATGTAAAGAGGGAAGTCTATTTAATTTGAGGAGAGTGGATTATGACGAACAATGAATTAGTAGCACAAATAGTTGAGAAACTAGGGGGAGTCACTAATATTGTAACAGAAGCGAACTGCATGACTAGACTACGTATTGATGTGAAAAGTATGAAACAAGTAGATGTAGAAGCTATCAAAAGGATTCAAGGTGTTTTAGGTGTTGTAACAGAAGGGCAAAACCTTCAAATCATAGTAGGACCAGGAAAAGCAAAAAAGTGTGAAGAAATTTTGCGTGTAGAGTTTATGGGAGGCAAAGCACCACAAATAGGTGACTGGGAAGCCAATAAACAGGCTATGAAAGGTAAGCAACAAGGGAATAAATTAAAGAGTGCCCTAAAGACAATTGGTGAGATCTTTATCCCACTGATTCCAGCAGTTATTGCTGCAGGTATTTTTAACGGATTTTCAGGACTTATTACAAATTTACAAAGTGGGGGTACGCTCCCTGTTAATCAAGTATGGGATACCTTAAGGTTATTCTTATCTTTAATGGGAGGCGGATTCCTCGGTTATTTCGCAATCTTTACGGGTATTAATGCTGCCCAGAAGTTTGGTGCAACACCTGCTCTTGGAGGTATGATTGGTGCCATGTCCATTATGCCAGCAGTAGATGAAATTTCTAAAATACTGGGCCTATTTAACGAGGACTCACCACTTAATTCAATTTTGAGAAATGGTAAGGGTGGCGTTATTGGTGTTATTCTAGGTGTATATATTTTAGCCAAAATTGAAAAAGCTGTACGTAAAAAAGTACCAGATGTACTAGACCTTATTTTAACGCCAATCATTACATTAATCATAACAACACTTGTTTTCTTATTTATTATTATGCCAGTATCAGGCATTGCATCAGATTGGCTCATTGCAGGACTTAATGTATTAATTAACTCAACGAACCCTATTATTAGTTTGATTTCAGGATATGTATTAGCAGCATTATTCTTACCAATGGTACTTTTAGGGCTTCATCATGGATTGATCCCTATTTATGCGATTCAGTTAGAAGCACTTGGTGGAGTAACTTTATTCCCTGTTCTAGCTATGGCAGGTGCAGGTCAAGTAGGTGCAGCAATTGCTATTTACTTAAAAGCTAAAAAAGTTAATAATGAAAGAATTAAACAAGTTATTGCTGGTGCACTTCCAGCTGGAATATTAGGTATTGGTGAACCGCTTATCTATGGTGTAACCCTTCCAATGGGTAAACCTTTTATTACAGCAGGTCTGGGGGCAGGATTTGGTGGTGCCTATGTTATGCTAACAAAAGTAATGGCTACAGCTTGGGGACCATCAGGCATTGTAGCGATTCCACTTATGCAACCAGCATCTATGCTTAACTTCTTTATAGGTATCCTTATTTCCTATGTGGGTGGATTTATTATTACTCAGCTCTTTATTAAAGAACAAGACGTTAGAAATGTATAACAAAGGGGACTGTAGATACAGTCCCTTTTTAGGGTATTACATATTGCTAGATTATGTAATACTCTATATGAACCTAAAATAAGTATAAAAATAAATATAATAAATTATAAAATTTATTTTGACATTTTTTAAAAGTCAGCGTATACTATTGTATAAATAAGAATGAAACCTGTGATAAGGAGATAAAACCTTTAGCGCACTTACAGAGAGTTAGGGAGGCTGGGAACCTAGCAGAAAGCGGAACGGACAAATGGACCTTTGAGGGCGTAGTGAAAAGCGTAAGCTTAGTAGCATACGACGCTGTGACTAGCGTTACGAAGTCAAGAATGTGATGGCATTCTATTGAGCTGGGCTTATTTCGTGTAAGCCAAACAAGGTGGTACCGCAGATACAACATCTGTCCTTGCATAAGGATAGGTGTTTTTTTATTTGCCCAAAAAAGGAGGCTGATTCGTATGTTGTGAACGTTAGATGAGAGTCACTGGGATAAGGGCAGGGTGTTAACGCGTTAAAAAAGTAATGAAAATATAAACGCCCTCCCTCATTTCAACGTGACCGTAAAGTAGAAGATTAAGAAAATGCAATAACATAGCAAATGTAGTATGCAAAATGTTAGGCATGTGAAGGTCAAAGTTTTCAAGTTAAGTTAAACAATAAAACACAACGTAAAGTTGAAATAGGGAGGATTTAAAAATGAAAAAATTATTTGGTTTAGTATTAGGTACAATGATGAGTTTAAGTGTATTCACAGGGTGTGGTACACAAGATGATCGGATTACAGTGGGGCTTGTACAATTAGTAGAACATACCAGCTTAGACATGATACGTGAAAGTCTTGTAGCTGAGTTAGAAGCAAGAGGGTATGACGACTCTAAAGTGAAGATAGATTATCAAAATGCACAAGGTGACCAATCTAACTTAAATTCTATTTGTAAGAAGTTTGTAGGCGACCAAGTAGATACAATAGTAGCCATTGCAACCCCATCCGCTCAAGCAGCTGTAGCAGCTACAACGGATATTCCAATTATTTTCTCAGCTGTAACAGACCCTGTAGCAGCAAATTTAGTAAGCGACTTAAATAAGCCAAGTGGCAACATTACAGGAACTTCAGATGCTATACCTGTCGATCAAGTTTTTGAACTATGCAATGAACTTACACCAGAAGTTAAAAAAATTGGTTTTTTATATACAGCAAGTGAAGTCAACTCTCAATCTGTTATAGAACAAGCAAAGAAATTTGCACCTGAATATGGCTTTACATTTGAAGAGATGACGATTACAAATACTTCAGAACTACAACAAGCAGCTTATAGCTTAGCTGGAAAGGTAGATGCTATTTACACACCGATTGATAATAATATTGCATCAGCTATGACACTCCTTTCAGAAGTAGGAAAAGAAAGTAAGATTCCAGTATATGTGGGCGCAGACTCTATGGTTATGGATGGAGCCTATGCAACAGTAGGAATCAACTATGAAGAACTAGGGAAGCAAACAGCAGATATGGTGATTCAAGTATTAGAAGGCACACCAATTAGTGAGATGCCAGTTGAAACACTAAACAACTTCGAAAAAGTTATTAATAAGACGACAGCCAATAAGATTGGTGCACCAGACCACGTTGAAGGCGCAATCATTGTAGAATAAAGAAAATATAAGATAGATGAAACATCTAGAGAGGGGATTAAGATGAGCCTATATACGCTTACATCATGTTTAGAACTAGGACTTTTGTATGGACTTTTAGCATTAGGAATTTATATTTCTTATCGTATATTAAATATTGCGGATTTGACAGTAGACGGTAGCTTTACATTAGGAGCCGCAGTGTCTGTAATGGGAGCGACTTTGGGGCATCCATACTTGGGTATTTTACTGGGGGTAGGAGCTGGTGCCTTAGCAGGTGTTGTAACGGCTTTATTACAAACAAAGTTACGTGTGCAACCTATTCTTGCAGGGATACTCACAATGACAGGGCTTTATACAATCAATATAAGTGTCATGGGGGGAAAACCTAATTTAGCCCTTGCCAATGTAGAAACTTTATTTTCGCAGACCAACAGTATACTCGGAAAACAATGGAGAGGGACAGTGGTTGGACTTATTATTAGTGTTGTCATCATTGCAGGGATTGTTATGTTTCTCCATACTCAAGTAGGGCTTTCCATTCGCGCAACAGGTGATAACGAGGAGATGGTGAGCGCGTCATCTATTAATGTAGACTTTACAAAAATACTAGGGCTTGCTATGGCCAATGGGTTAGTTGGATTATCAGGTGCATTGGTTGGTCAAAATCAAGGATTTGCCGACTCTAACATGGGTGTTGGAATGGTAGTAGCAGGGCTTGCCTCTTTGATTATTGGTGAGATTATATTTGGGACGTTGTTTGAGCTCATCTTTAAGAAACGTACTATTTTGATGCATGTGATTGCAGTACTACTAGGTTCTGTAGCATATCGTACAATTATCGCATTAGCGCTTGAACTGAACTTATCAGCTTCTAGTATGAAACTGATTTCAGCGATTATTATTACATTGGCTATATCCTATCCAGTGATTAAAGAGTCCATTACCTTTAATAGACGCAAGAGAATCCACCAAGCAAATAGAAAGGAGGAGAACCATGTTAACACTCAAACACATTAATAAGACATTTCACCCAGGAACAGTTAATGAGCGCGTGGTGCTTAAGGCTATCGATCTGCATCTAGAAGCTGGGGACTTTGTTACAGTAATAGGCTCTAATGGGGCAGGGAAATCTACTTTATTTAATATGATATCTGGTAACTTTTTAGCAGATAGTGGAAGTATTACCCTAGATGGCGTAGACCTAACCTTTATGAAAGAGTATAAAAGAGCAGCCTATATTGGAAGACTTTTTCAAGATCCACTTAAAGGGACAGCGCCTACTATGACCATAGAAGAGAACTTAGCACTTGCTTATATGCGTACGGTAGGACGTAAGGCAGGATTTGGAATGAGCAAGAAAGACCGGGAATTCTTTAGAGAAAAATTAGTACAGTTAGACTTGGGACTTGAAGAGCGTATGAAGACTAAGATGGGTCTACTTTCAGGAGGCCAAAGGCAAGCTGTAACCTTGATGATGAGTACACTTGTTACACCTAAGCTACTTCTTTTAGATGAACATACAGCTGCCTTAGACCCTGCTACTGGGGATAAAGTATTGGCAATCACTAAGGAGATTGTGCAAAAAGATAGCATAACGACCATGATGATTACCCATAATATCCAATCAGCACTAGAGCTTGGAAATCGTACAATTATGATGGACAATGGTCGCATTATCCTTGATATTAAAGGAAAAGAGCGAGAAGGTATGACTGTAGAGAAACTATTAGAATGCTTCAAGAAAGAAAGTCATAAGGCTCTTGATAATGATAGGATGTTACTGGCTAAGTAGAGGAGTCAGTATGAAAATCAGGTAAAAGTGTAAGAGTGAAGGTAGTTCCTTCATTCAACCCACTTTCCACATCTACATTAATCTTTAACAGTCGGAGTAAGTTTTTGGCAATGGCAAGGCCAAGCCCGCTACTTTTAGAAGTATCTCTTGCAGCATTCACCTTATAGAATCTATCCCAAATAAAAGGAAGGGCATCTGAAGAAATACCAATGCCTGTATCAGAAATTTTTAGGATAACAGGACACGGTTTGTGAGTATCTGTAGATGAAACTGGCTGAGTGAAAAGTGTAAGGTCTATGGAGCCCCCAGCGGGCGTATAGTTTAGGGCGTTACTGAGTAAGATGATAAGAATCTGACGTAAGCGCATATAGTCTGTGTGCACAGGGAAGTCTAGAGGCTCAATAGAGTTGGTTAGGGTTAGGCCTTTAGCATGAGCTAATTGACGGATACTACGTAGGGCATCGCTTATAACTTCAGGAAGGTATAAGGGCTCAATGTAAAGTTTAATTTGGTCTTGTTGCAAACGTGATAAATCCAGTAAGTCTGTTACAAGATGCTCTAAAATAAGTGTTTCATTTAAAATGTTTTGGTAGCTTTCGTGAGCATTAGTAGTAGCACCATCTAGGAGACTTTCAGCATTACCTTTAATCACAGTAAGCGGTGTGCGAAACTCATGAGAAACATTAGCAACAAAGTCTTGGCGCACTTGTTCTAGCTTTTCACTTTCTACTTTGGCAACTTCCAATTTGCTAGCTAAATCATTGAGTGCATTAGACAAATCACCTACTTCATCAGCTCTTTTAAGGTCGGAGTGCACACGGTAGTTCCCTCGAGTAAGTTCTAAGGCAGTACCTTGAATTTGACGAATAGAACTAGTAAAGCAAATGGCATAAATGCGGCAGATGACAAAGATTAATACGGCAGATATAAGTGCACCAACTACAAGGGAGCGGAAAGCCTTCAAAATAGGACCATTTACAGCTTCAATAGGTGCATGAAGTAAGATAGCGCCTACCACTTGTCCAGCGCTTTGGATAGGAATACCAATAGAAAGGGTATCACCAGAGTAAAAGGCCTTATTCGCATAAGAGATAACCTCTTCACCTTGTAGCACTTGGTCAATGAAGTTTAAATCATAGCCTTTTAAGACACACTTTTCGTGTGAAGTATCCTGTGCCTTATTATGGCATGTAGATGAGGCTATTAGGTTTTCTTGATGAGAAATGAGAGGTGTAGCCCCTGTGCGCAAAATCCAGACTCTGGCATTTAAAAGGTGGTCATAAATTTCAACTGTATTTTGAGTATAGCCTTGCTCGTATTGACCTTCTAACTCATAAGCATAGGAAAGTAGCGTCGTCACCTTGTCATCTCTATAAGATTTATAAAAGATACGAATAGCAAAAACTGCAGTAACAAGAGAAGATAAGATTGTTAAAAGGGTGATGCCTACAATAAGCTTAGAGGCTAATTTAGTTTGATATCGTTTCAAGTGTATAACCTACTCCCCAAATGGTTTTAATATGCCAAGGACTATCTTCATCTAGATTAAGTTTATGTCGGAGGCGTTTCATATGGGTATCTACTGTACGCATATCTCCATAGTAATCATATCCCCATACTAAATCTAAAAGCTCATCTCTTGTAAAGACGCGGTTAGGATGAGATGCAAGCACCCACAATAGGTCAATTTCTTTTTTTGTAAGGTTAAGTTGTGCTGTTCCAATTGTAACTTGATAAGTTTCTAGATTGAGTGACAAATTATGAAGCGTGAGATGTTGCTTGGTAGAAGGTTCTGATAAGGGGACAACACGTCTTAAGACGGCATGAATTCTTGCAATCACTTCTTTAGGACTAAAAGGCTTAACGATATAGTCATCTGCCCCATAGTCAAGACCAAGAATTTTGTCACCTTCCTCACCTTTTGCAGTCAGCATAATAATGGGAATGCTAGAAGCTTGACGTATAGTCTGGAGTACGGCATAACCATCTTTTTTAGGCATCATAATGTCAAGCAGTATAAGTTGAATGGGAAAAGCATTAAATTTGCGTAAGGCTTCTTCACCATCAGAAGCAATAATAGGGAAAAATCCATTTTGAAGTAAATAAGTTTCTAAAATAGATGTAATTTCTTTGTGGTCATCAGCGATGAGTATAAATTTATCCATAAAAATCCTTTCTGAATACTAAATGTCTATAAAGGTAGTATAGGGGAAAGTTGTGACATACTTTTGTCAAATTTAGTGTCTATACTTTATTTTATCAATGAATAGGTAAACAAGAAAGGATGAAAAAATGAAAAAGACATTTTTATTAGGGATTGTAGTAGGTGCATTAGCACTCAATACTTTTGGATTATTTGCATCAGAAGGAGAAGCAACGATTCCTACGGATAATAATTTTTACAACAGATGTAGCATAGCATGTCCTAAAGAAGAACCTTGTATAGGTGATTGCTCTCAAGACGTAGAATGTGTAGAAAGTGGATGTAACCAAGGTGGTTGTGGGATAGAAGGTAACAATAATGACTGTAGACAAGGCAATAGACTTCAAAATGGACAAATGAGAAGACGTGGTTGTTAAAACGAATAAAGCAAAAAGAAGCTCATGGCACTCATCAAAGCCATGAGCTTCTTTTTATTTGTGAAACAGAATAAGTGTAGTAATTTTTCTGAAGAATGATTACAATAATAAGATGGAAGCATATAATTTAAGACATTGTTGAATGAATAGTTGCAGTAATAAAGTGAATAAAAAGGACCTATGGGGGTGACAAGATGGGGATTGTGTTAAAGCAAGTGTGTAAGGTGTATCAATCGGGGGAAGTAGAGACTCATGCTTTAAAAGATGTAGACTTAACCATTCAAGAAGGAGAGGTATTAATCGTGCTAGGGGCAAGTGGCAGTGGGAAAAGTACTTTACTCAATGTGATGAGTGGGTTAGATTCCCCAACTTCAGGAGAAATGTACTACAATGACTTAAAGCTACATACTTTAGACCAAAAGGGACTCACTAAGTTCAGGAGACAATACTTGGGCTTTATTTTCCAACAATACAACTTACTTCAGAACTTAACAGTAAGAGAAAACATAGAAATGGGTGCAGCACTTAGTAAGCAGGCACTAGCTATTGACGAAGTGATTGAAGCCGTAGGACTTACAGATAAGGCCAATAAGTATCCCTACCAGCTTTCAGGAGGAGAACAACAGCGTGTAGCCATTGCAAGGAGTGTGGTTAAGAACCCAGCCGTTCTATTTTGTGATGAACCTACAGGGGCCTTGGATGAACAGACAGCGTGCCAAGTGCTTGAACTACTAGAAAAGATGAATGACTTATATCATACGACCCTTGTTATTATCACCCACAATCCTGGTATTGCATTGATGGGAGACCGAATTATTAAAATGAATTCAGGATTTGTGCACACAATTCGAGAAAATGGGGATAAGAAGAGAGTGAGGGAAATTAAGTGGGGATAAAATACTTATGCCGCAATACGCTACGCACCTTTTGGAAGAAAAAAACACAACTTTTTTGCATAGGCATTATTATTATGCTCAGCGCATTGTTGTATACGATGATGTACTACACTATGGATAGTATGACCTTAGGAATCGAAAAACTTGCACAAGCTGCTAACCAAGAAGACTTTTCGGTAGAAGTACTCAATGCTATTTTGCCCAGTGAAAGAGGACAAATTCCAAAAGAAAAGCAGGCAGAGTATGCCACTTATCAACTGACTGATTTAAAGCGTATAGACTACAAGCTTTATGAGGGTATCTTAAAGTCTAGAATGAAAGCGTTCACAAAAGTTTATCCAGACTATAACTTAGAAGTTAGAAGCTATAAGGATGTGAATTTTACATATGGACAAGGGAAGCATACCATTCGTCTATTTAAGGATGGAAAAGATATTAATAAGACCTATCTTATAAAGGGAAGGATGCCAGAAACATCTAATGAAATTGCTATAGCTGAAATCTATGGCAAAAAGAATAATTTGGTATTTGGAGATAGTTTAATACTTGGTGGAAAACCTTATACGTTAACAGGATATGTACTATTTGCGGATATGAACTTACCTATGCTAGGCAGTGATTTTATTATTGATAATGGGAAAATCACTTTAGGCACGTTGAAAGATAGTGCTTATGAACGGATACAAGGAGAAGAACATTTTTATTTTGCAGGTAAGGCAATAGAGCCAAAAGCTATGGAAACCTTTAAAGAAGACGTAGAAGATGATTATAAAAATCATGATACACTCAAGTTTGTGACAGGCGTTGTAGCAACGAAAAACCAAATGCGCAGTGGTGCAATCTATGAGGAGCTTCGAACAGGGAAGGCTGCAACCCTTGGAATTAGTATCATTATTGCAGCTATTGCAGTTATGATTGTAGGCATCTTAGTTTCTAAGATCTTAAGAAATGAAAAGACACAAATAGGTGTCTTAAAGGCATTGGGCTATCACTCCTGGGAAATTGCTATGCCTTATTTATTACTTTTACTCGTTATTGGAATTCCTATGCTACTTATAGGCTATGGGATAGGGGTATATGGTGCGGGCCCGATGAAAGACTTTTATCTGGAGTTTTATTTGTTACTCAATGAGCCTATTACAACGAATGCTTATGTTTTTATCACGGCAGTGCTTGTACCACTAGGTTTTATACTGGGATTATCTTTTTTTATGATTTGGAGGATGCTTGGAAAAGAAACCATTCAATTGCTCAAAGTAGGCGATAAGGAAAAAATGACAAGACTAGGAAAACTCATTGGAAAAGCACTTTCTAAGACAAAAGCTCAGACAAAATTTAAGTATACCTTTATCTTTAAAAATACAGGTAAATTTATTGTCTTCTTTTGGGGGATTACTTTTTCATCTATGTTGATTCTACTAGGCTTTATGATGAATGGAATGTTTGATAAGATGACGGTTGAATACTACAACCAAGTAGATTACCAATATGAGGGCTATCTAGACTATGCCAAGCCTAAACCTAAAGTAAAAACGGGGCAAGAAAAGTTTTTAACAGTAGGAAATGTCTTTTATGAGCAAGAACCCATTAGTGTAAAGGGACTTGAAAAAGACAATGTACTGCATAAACTTATAGATAAAAAGGGGAAGGATATGACCTCTCTTTTAGCAGATGGATTTATTGTAAATCAAAGCTTTGCAACTACTTATGGTATCAAAAAAGGCGATACACTGACCCTTCAGATAGAGGATAGACTGTATGTCCATAAAGTGATGGGTATAGCTAATAGTTATGGAGACAATACGGTTTATTGTGAAATAGAAGACTTGAGTAGGGCGCTCACTAAAAATAAATCGAAGAAGCTTTATACAGGGATTTATAGCAAGGAAGCTTTAGATGAGAAGATGTTTATGACGGTGGTTGATAAGCAAGGTATGATGGAGCAGACGGAACTTATGCAGGGATTCATTCAAGTGGCCATGTATGCTATGTTTGGCTCAGCTATTGTAATGTCTAGCTTAATCTTATATGTCTTGACCACTTTAACAGTAGAAGATAACTATTATAATATTTCACTGCTCAAGGTGATGGGCTATAGCTCAAGGGAAGTGAATCAGATGATTCTTAATAGTTACTTGGTATATGCTATTTTAACTTATATCATTAGTATTCCGATGACTTGGGTTGGCGTGCAGGCGATGGTGATTTACTTTAGTAGTGCCTTTGACTTTGTTATGCCTTTAGAACTAGAGGGTTGGCACTGTATAGTAGGACTAGGAATTATTCTCGTTATTTTCTTAGTGGGTACGTGGGCAGCTAAGCGTCACATTGAAAAAGTATCATTACAAGAAGCCCTTAAAGCCTATAGAGAATAACACCGAGTTAAAGAAATAAGCAAAATTTATAGCCCATATAATGAGATTATATAGTCACGTAAAAAGGGTGTCATTAAAAGAAATAAAGGGGGTATGAGATGGGAGCAATAAGGA